>NZ_JAIKTU010000021.1:0-39518 GCF_019753795.1 Clostridium sardiniense
AATCCGTTTCCCGAAGAAAACTTCATCGCTCGACTTGCATGTGTTAGGCACGCCGCCAGCGTTCGTCCTGAGCCAGGATCAAACTCTCAATAAAAAGTTTAATCTTTTCACTCATAAAACTTACTTTTATAAAAAGAATTGCTGGTTGTTTAAATGTTTTATATATTCTGTTCAATTTTCAAAGACCATTTTATCTCGTCACCTTCAAGCGACTTGATTATCTTATCACTTAGGAGTTATCATGTCAACATTTTTTTAAAACTTTTTTTCAAAGCTTAAAGTGTTGCCATCGCTCCTTTGCGACGTTTTTCATCTTATCATCTAGTGATTTACTTGTCAACATTTTTTCTAAGAAGTAAACTGTTGAATTTTGTTCACCACATCAATGACGTGTTTTATCTTATCATAATCTGCCCTACCCCTTATAGTACATTTTGTCATGTAATTTTATTATCTCCATTATTCTTTAAATTATGCATATTTTCTATGTTTTTTTTATATTGATACTCTTGGTACTGTTTTTCTCCTTTTTTTTAATATTCAGAATATTTTAAGGCAAAATCCCCCCTCTTTTATATTTTTTCATATGATATACTTTAAACTAAGGAGGTGATTATTATGGCAAACATCTTAAAAAATGATTGGAACGATTTATTGCAAGATGAATTTAATAAAGATTATTATAAAAAGATACATAACTTTCTTGTGAATCAATATAGTACAAAAACAATATATCCTGATAAATACGATATATTTAATGCGCTTCATTTTACCCCTTATAAAGATGTAAAAGTTGTTATACTTGGTCAAGATCCATATCATGGTCCAAATCAAGCGCACGGTCTTAGTTTTTCAGTTAAACCTGGAAATAGAATTCCACCATCATTAGTAAATATATATAAAGAGCTCAACCATGATCTAGGGTGCTACATACCTAATAATGGGTATTTAAAAAAATGGGCCGATCAGGGAGTACTTTTATTAAACACAACACTTACTGTAGAGGCTAGAAAAGCAAATTCACATCAAAGAATAGGTTGGTCTATATTTACTGATAAGATTATTTCTTTATTAAACGAAAGAAAAGATCCAATAGTATTTATACTTTGGGGAAATAACGCAATTAAAAAGAAAGATCTAATCACTAACCCTATACATTATATAATACAATCAGTTCATCCAAGTCCCCTATCAGCTTCGAGAGGTTTCTTTGGATCTAAACCTTTTTCTAAAACTAATAGCTTTTTAGAAAGTGTTAATAAAAGTCCAATTGATTGGCAAATTGAAAATCTATAATTTTTAATGTTTCTTATAAAAAAGATGATTAATGAGAATTACTTCTCATTAATCATCTAACACTTTGAACTTATTTATTCTTCCTAAAAAAGGTATGTATTATTTAAAATACATACCTAATAAAATTCCATCTATATGTTTTGTTTTACAGTAATAATCATTTTTTTATATTGTTCATCTGTTATTAAATCATATCTTTTCATTATGATTAGGGTTTCTTCATCATAAAGAGGTTTCTTCAAATCCTCATTATCCTTACATACTAAAATAGACTTTCTTCCTACTAATAAAGCTATAAAGACTAGAATTGCAGATGTTAATACAAATTCCATTTTCATATTCTCCAGTAAAACATTATATTTATATAATATTATGCTTTAATGCTAAGTATGATTCCAATTTACTTAAAACTTTTAAGCCTTTTATAAAATGTATATGCTAAAGTAGATATTATTCCAATCACGCCTCCTAGCGAAAAGAATAAAACCACTTCTCCTATTAATGTCCCAATTAAAACTCCACTTCCCACTCCAAATGCTATTCCTTTTGCAACTAACTCATATTCGTATTCTGTTAAATTAGCTTTCTCAAACACCATCATCACTCCCAAACCCATAATCTTACTTTTATTATAAAATATACTTCTTAATAATTTCTTAAGCAAAGCTTAAATAACACTTATATAAAAAGAAAATATTTTTTAATTGTGATACTCTCTTATAGCTTACTTAGTTTTAATTTGAATACTTTATTATATTATATACTATTTAATGAGTTATTATTTACAATTTAATTACAAATTTGGTGTGTACAGGTTAATATTTTATATAAATAAAGGATAGACTATCCTTTATATCTATCCTTATACTATCTTTAAATTATACTATTTTACTTCCATGTAATTCTTTTGCATTTGTCATATTATATATATGCTCTCTATTATTACAATTTATACCGCCACCAGGCATTATGATAATTCTATCACCAGCATATTCAACTAATTCTTTTAATTTATCTAAGTTATTTGGAGCGTTGGTTGATCCACCTTTTGTAAGTATTCTATCTATTCCAAGATCAACTAATACATCTATAGCAGAATTTTTGTCCTCAATTTCATCAAATGCCATGTGGAAAGTTGTACTTAAACTTCCAGCCTCTTCTTTCAGTATTTTGTTTCTTTCTATGTCTATACTATTATCATCATTTAAAATACCAAAAACTACACCATTTACTCCAAGCTCTTTACATATCCTAATATCTTCTTTCATTATTTCAAACTCTTCATCTGAATAATTAAAATCTCCACCTCTAGGTCTTATTATTACGTTTATAGGTATATCTATATCGCAAACAGATTTTTTTATTGTTCCATAGCTAGGAGTTGTGCCCCCTTCTTGAAGGTTATCACATAGTTCTATTCTATCTCCTCCATTTTTGAAAGCAGCTATAGCCTCCTTATAATTTCCCACACATACCTCTAATTTCATCCCTCTTCACCTCTTATAAAAAATAAAAAGCACTAACAAAAGTTAGTGCTTTCTGGTGGCTCGAGTAGGAATCGAACCTACGACACGCGGATCTTCAATCCGCTGCTCTACCAACTGAGCTATCGAGCCATACAAACCTAGCAACGTCCTACTCTCCCACACAGTCTCCCGTGCAGTACCATTGGCGCTATAGAGCTTAACTTTCCTGTTCGGAATGGAAAGGAGTGTTTCCTCTATGCCATCATCACTAGATACAAACATATTATAACTAATATTTAGTAAAGTGTCAAAGACTTTTTTTTATTTTTTATAATGTTTTTTATCTCTTTTTATTTAACTACTAAATTATTATACACGGTTATACAAAAGTAAAAATAAATATAATAAATTTAATTTATATAATAATTTATTCTGTCCATAATACAAAGAGACTGCTCAATACAGTCTCCTATTCCTTATTAATCAATTTTATATTTCAAACTCACTATTATTTTTATCTATAAATCCTACTTTTACTTCACAATTTAATTTTTCTTCTAGCAATTTTGCAAGCTCATCTCTTGCAGATATAACTTCATCATAGTTTTTATCAGTAAATCCATCTATAGGGAAAAATATATTCTTACTTTCTGATACTATCTTCCCATGTTCACTTTGTCTCCATATCCATCTCCTTGTTCTAACCCTATCTCCTGCAAAATATATTAATTCATCATCTTCTAAGTATTCCTTCTCTTCTGAGCCAAATGGAATGAAACTATCTCCTTTTTTTGAGAATTTAACATAAATATCTCCACCAACAGTATCAATGTCATGTGCTCCTAGCGGAACTAGATATTTTAAAGAAATAGCGTTTCCAAGATTAACTATAGGATTAATATTAGGCAATCCTTTCTTTTTAGCTACTCTAGTAAGCATTGCCTCATTTGATGCCATAAACTTATTAGGATTAATATCCAAGCTTTTAAAAGCATCTCTATAATAAATTATTTCTTCTAGTTCTTTAACTTTTTTACCTTCGAATTTTCTTTCATCTAGTTCTATAATATTTTTTAATAATTCATTGATCTCAATATTATCCTTAGAATTATCAATACCTTTTGCTACTACTACCCCAAAACATACATTGTCGAGTTTATTAAAAACATCTCTATCTACTATAAATTTCATATTAGCCCCCTAAATACTTATTAACATATAATTGTAATATTTCTAATGTTTTGTATTATAAACATTCCAGTAGATGGAATGTCAATACTTATCAACTAATATTTGAATTTCTGTTACTATTTCAGATTCTTTGTTTGTTAATCCAAAATCTATCAATGTTATTTCTACTGAATCTTCTAACATCTTATAGCCTTTATTTTCAATATACTTTAGTAACTTTTCATAATATAAAGGTGATTCTTCATGAGTTCCGTTAAACCTTACACATACATAAGTGCCTTTAGGTAATACTTTTAAGAATCGTTTATTATAATTCTCACCTTCTACTATAACAAAAATTGAATCATACCCTTGAAATATCCTTTCCCTTAGTTTTTCTAAAGAAATTGATACTCCAACCTTTCCATTAAAGATTGAAGCTTTTTCATTTGCTGTTATTTCTAACTTTCTAATAGATAGTTCTAAATCATCAAAGGTTTTTATCTTTTGTCTTAAAATAGCAACAATTCTACTATCAAATTCAATTTCTTGTATAATATCTAAATTATCATAACGTCTTGCATAGTTAATAGTCTCTATTCTTTTTTGTATTTTATCTTTTATAAACTCCATCTCTTTTATCTTTTCTTCAGTTATCTTTTTTTGAGTTTCAAATAAATCCATAATATTATCTATACTTCTATTATCTAAATGCTGTTTTATTTTATTTAGTGGTGTACCTAATGCCTTTAAATACTTTATTGTATTTAATTGCTCAAATTGCTCTGTGGAATAATATCTATATCCATTCTCCTTATTTATAAATCTTGGCTTAAATAAGTCAATTTCATCATAATATCTTAATGTTTTACTATTAATATCAAATAACTTTGATATCTCACCAATTGTAAATAGATTTTTCATTTTGTATCTCCTATATTATCAAGCAATTTTTAGTATTATTTTACCATAATATAAACCTAAAAATTTCTATAACAAAAAATACTGCAAATTCATTTATTAATAATGCAGTATCAACATTTATTATATTTATTGTTGTATATAATTTAAAATTATGAACCTTAATTTCCGAAACATAATTGTAAAGCTTTCTTTAATGCCTCATCAAGGAAACACCAATCATAGATTCCTTCTCATTCCTTATAAGTAAAATTCATACATAAGTATTTTCTCTAAAGTATTGCCATAACTTTTCAAAGTATCTATCTGTACGAAACCATACTTTTCATATAAATTTTCTTCTCCGGTTGCAATATATATTTTCTCAAAACCTTCTCTTTTAGCATACTCAAAAACCTTTTTAATCATCTTCTCACTGACCCTATTTCCCCTGTACTTTTCATCAACAAATACAAATCCAATCCATGGTGTATAAGTACAGTTAGGAATATAATCTGTTTTGGTTATTGTACAAAATCCTACTATCTTGTCATATTCAACTACTGCAAAAGGACATTCAAAATCTTCAAACATATTTTCTCTCATTCTTTTTGCCAAGCTTGCCCCAGCTCTCCAAGAACATTTTTCAGCCATTTCAATTGTTCTGTTCCAATATATATCTTCTCTATCAAGAATTCTTATCTCCATATTCCCTCCCAAATTTTACCTAAGCATTCTTTATTTAAGTATATCACTATGATAATATTGGGTAAAAATATTTTTTATTTTCACCATTCTATGTAATAATAAACTTATCGAATATAACTTGGAGGTGAATTCATGAATACTGAAATAGAAAGATTAACTCAAATTATAAAAGAAAGTAATAATATAGTTTTCTTTGGAGGAGCAGGTGTATCAACCGAATCTGGCATACCTGATTTTAGATCTAGTAATGGACTTTATAATGCTTCAAATAAAGTACAATATTCCCCTGAAGAAATACTAAGTCATTCATTCTTCTTTTCTCATACAAAAGAGTTCTATGACTTTTATAAAAATAAAATGATTTATACAACCGCTAAACCAAATAAAGCCCATGTAGCTTTAGCTAAATTAGAGGCTGAAGGTAGATTAAAAGCCATAATAACTCAAAATATCGATGGATTACATCAAGAAGCTGGTAGTAAAAAAGTTTTTGAATTGCACGGATCAATTCATAGGAATTATTGCACTAGTTGTAATAAATTTTATCCACTAGATTTTATACTAAAGAGTAAATATATCCCCATTTGTACTGAGTGTGGTGGAATAGTTAAACCAGATGTTGTCCTATATGAGGAACCTCTTGACGAAACAACATTAAATGCTTCAGTAAGAGCTATAATGAATGCTGATACATTAATAATTGGAGGAACATCCCTTGTTGTTTATCCAGCGGCTTCACTAATTAGATATTTTAGAGGTAAAAATCTAATACTTATAAACAAAAGTAGTACTCAATACGACAACTTAGCATCTCTTTGTATAAATGATAGTATTGGAGAGGTGTTATCTAAAGTAATTGAATAATTTTTTATAAAACAAAATATATATAATATATATAACAATTTAGGAGTTTTTTGAATGAAATATATTATATTTATATTGTTAATTTTAGTTATAGTTTTTTTAGTACTATATTATGAAAGAAAACTTTTCTCTTGCAGAAAACAACTACTAATCGCTAATAATCAAATTAATAATTTAAGACAACGAGTTCCAAAGACAAATCCACATAAAAAGAATAAAAAATTTGAAATTAAATTTTCTGCTCCTAATTCTAATATGGGAATAATAAACGAAAACTCTAATATATATATATCACCCCTAGAATCTTCAGAATTAGTGCAACATATAGATATTAAAATGGAGGTCAAAATTCTAGATAAAGCTGAATTAAACAGTGAACATTGGTATTATATATCGCTTCCTATGGATAGTAATATAAATTCTAGAGGATGGATTCCTCAAAGAAGTTTCTCATATTTTTATGGTAACTCTACTAATATTACTAAAAACACATAATAAAAACCTTAGATAATGGCTTTTTCAAGCTATTATCTAAGGTTTTTTATATTTTAATAGTAACTCCCATATATACAACATAAATAACTACTGTTACTATTAATGGCCAATCTATAACTCTTTCCGTTGTTTCAGTTAATTCTCCTGAAACACTTCTGTATCCATCAGGATTTATTATCTCAATAACTCCTCGTCTCTTACCTAGTTTATCTAACTTCCTAATTACTAAAAATGCTAATGCTGAAGCTACAACAAATATTATAATTCCACCTTGAAGCAATGCTAATTTCTCTCCTAGTGGAAGTGCCTTAAGTGACACTTGACTTGTATTTTCTATTTGTGATGGATTAATAAAACTCATTAATTTTTGAAGTGTAACTGAAGTACCATTTATAATAAAGTGCATTATCATAGATGCATAAATACTCCCTGTAACTCTTACTGCATAGGCTAATACAAAACCAAGGACAGTTGCATATAAAAACTGATTTGCATCTAAATGGAATATTCCAAAGAATAATCCTATAATAACTGCTGATTTAAATCTACTTTTTCCATTGTATCCTGATAAGATTACTCCTCTTAAGGTAATTTCTTCTGTAATAGCTGGCATAAAGGCTATTATTCCCATAAGTATAATATAGGGTGTGCTTGATATTGAACTCATTAAATTTCCTATATTATTTTCAAAAAAGAATCCACTTATAAGTCCAAAGAAATTCATTATAGGCACACACAAGAATCCTAATACTATTACAAGAATTAAATCTTTAAAAGGCAATAACTTAAATCTAAATGTTTCTACTAAATTACATTTAGTTACAATCACATATATAATTGCTGGTATTATAAATATTATTATGTGATTACATACTAAGGCTATTCTTATATCTCTAACCCCAATTAATCTATAAATTGGCAGCAATACATAGGGCATAAATATTTCTAATAATATTATTATTAGAAAATATAAATTTGCTCTAAAAACTTTTTTCATATTTTTCTCCTTTTTTATTATACTGAGTATATTTTTTTAATTTTAGGAGATACTATTCAATGAGGCTAATGCTTCATTAATTAATCGCCTCTCCCCCATTTTATTTATATACAGGAACAATCCCTCTTTTGGTTTAAAGAAGAAAGAGGGATTTTTTCTATCCCTCAATATTTTCTCTTTCTTTCAATATCATTTGTATTAATTTTTATAATAAGCTTCTTCTTATTATATCTAGAGCTGTCATACTTGCTCTATTTCTAACTGAATTTCTATCTCCAGTAAATATATGTTTATAAGATTTAACTTCCCCATCTACATATATACCAAAATACACAAGTCCTACAGGTTTTTCTTCTGTTCCTCCTGTTGGTCCTGCTATTCCAGTAGTTGATACTCCAATTCTAGCACCAGCTCTTTTTGCTATTCCTTCTGCCATTTCTTTTGCAGTTTCATGACTTACAGCACCGAACTTTTCTAATGTCTCTTTCTTTACATTAAGAGTTCTCATTTTAGCTTCATTAGAATAAGTAACAGCACCTTCAAGGAAAACTTTTGATATACCTGGATACTCTATAAGCTTTGATGATAATAGTCCACCCGTACATGATTCACTAACTCCTATTGTCATATCTTTGTTAACTAACATTTTGGCTACAGTGTCTTGAAGGGTAGTATCTCCAGTATTATATACTGCATCTCCTAGCCTACTATAAACTTCATCCTTTAATGGATTAATTAGTTTCTTAGCTTCTTCTTCGCTTTTAGCTTTTGCAGTTATTCTAAATATAACTTCTCCTTCTTTAGCATAAGGAGCTATTGTAGGATTCTTTCCGTTATCAATTAAGTCTTGTAACTTTTTCTCTGCTGAGCTTTCTCCTATACCAAATACTCTTAAAACCTCTGATACTATAGTATCTCCAGTACGCTTTTCTAAATATTTTCTTACATGATTTTTAAACATTGGCTCCATTTCTTTTGGAGGTCCAGGTAAGACTATTATAGCCTTATCATCTTTTTCAAATATAGCACCTGGGGCTGTTCCATTTTCATTATCTAATATAATAGCTTCCTTGGGAAAATATGCCTGTTTTTCATTACTTTTTACAAATTCTCTTCCCATTTTCTTAAAGTAATCTTTTATTTTTTGTAGGCTTTCCTCATGAAGACACATATCCATTCCAAAGAATTCAGCTGCAAGTTCCTTTGTCATATCATCTTTAGTTGGTCCAAGTCCACCAGTTGTAATTATGATATCACTTCTATCTAAAGACCTTTTAAAGCAATCTAGTATTCTTTCTCTATTATCTCCAACCGCTTCATGATAATAAACATCTACTCCTAAATTAGCTAGCTCCTTTGCAAGATATTGAGCATTTGAATTTAAGATATCTCCTAAAATAACCTCTGTACCTACTGCTATTATTTCACACTTCATAATATCCCTTCTCACTTAATTAATTTTATTTAACTCATTTCTATATTTTCCATATACATATATTTTATTATATACTATTTTTGCCAAAAACAATAAGGATGATAGTTAACCTTTTGTAAAGATACACTATCATCCTAATCATCATAAGTTGAATGCAATTTTTTATGTTGCTATCCCTGAGCACAAAGGAGAACTCAGGGATAGTTTATATAAAAAATCCTTCCTCTCATTACACAGAGTTTATTGCATGGGTAACTTATAAAATACTTAATTAGAGTGTTAAGCATTTTATAATTATGTATGAGAGAAGAGAATTTATTCTTCTTCCCTTAATAACAACTTATCTCTTCATACAATAACATATGCATTCATACCTTCTTTTATTCATGAATTATTTTACCAACCTTGTTTTTCCTCTTTAAGTGTAAAATGACTTCCATCATTCTTAAATTCTATATTAAAGTTTTCACCATCTACAATAACTTTTGTAAGAGATGCTTGTTCCATAACTTCATTATTTGCTTCTTGGTCATTAAAAAATGTCATTATAGCCTTTAATGTTATTCCATGAGCAACTATTAGGATATTTTTCCCTTCATTTTCTTTTATTATATCTCTCATAGCAGAGTTTACTCTTTCACGAACTTCTCCTAATGTTTCTCCATTTGGTGCACGCATCTCTAAGTTTCCTCTCATTATAGCGCTTATATCCCAATCTGGATTTTCTTTCATCACTTCTTCTGTTATCTTGCCTTCATAATCTCCAAAGTTCATTTCTTTTAGTCCTTCATGAACTTTAACTTCTATATATTTATCACCTTTTACTATCTGCGCAGTTTTGTATGCTCTTTCTATAGGGCTTGTATATATTGTATCTATATCAATATCTTTAATTCTCTCTGATAATTCTTTTGCTCTATTAAGTCCAAATTCAGTTAATGGTGAATTACCATGACCTTGAAGCCTCTTCTCTAAATTCCATTCTGTTTGACCATGTCTTGTTAAATATATTGTTGTCATCTTTATATCTCCTAATTCTCTAGTTTTTTCTAAATCTTCTTATGTGCATAATAAGATAAATTATCTCTTGTTTTGATAAATTATAACTAAATTGTTTTTTTATGTATTGTTCAATTTTATCAATGCATTTTCTCTCCTCTGGATATCTATTTGAAATTATTTCGTAAAGTTCTACATCTTCTTCTTCAACTTGCTCTCTCTTAAAAATTCTTTGCGCAAAGAATTTCAAATGTGTTAAAAGCCTTGTATAATCTAATGATTCTTCATCAAATTTAATATCAAAATATTTCTTTATGATATTAAGAAGCTTATTTGTAAGAACTGTAATATTCATAGTATTATACATATCTTCATTTAATGCTGAATTCAATATATGTAAGGCTATAAATCCTGCTTCATCTTCGCTTAGCCTTATTCCGGTATATTTCTCTACTATATTAATTCCCGCTAACCCAACCTTAAATTCTTTTTTATAAAGACTCTTTATTTCCCATAGCATAGGATTTTCTATGCTTATATTCTCATTTGCTCTTATGACAGCAAATGATAAATGATCAGTTAGTAGTATATATATTAATTCACCCAGTTCAATACCTAATTCTTTTTCTGCTATAGCAACAATTTCCTTTGTCATACTTAAATACTCAGGAGGTGTTTCAATCATTAATTGCTTGAATTTTTCATTGCTCTTTTCATTTTCCATTTTAAAAATTTTTTCTATTTTTTCTTCATCAATTGATTCACCAGATTTTTTTTGAAATCCAATCCCTCTTCCCATTACTACTGCTTCTTCGCAATTTAATATAACCGTCACAACATTATTATTAAGAATCTTATTAATAATCATATATTTTAAACCCCTCTTCATAAGTTTTACTCAATATTTTAATTGTAGTTATATATTAAAGAACATATTAATTATACAACTACTAATAATCTTTATTCCATACATATAATATTATCATTTTATTCATAAAATTAAAATATTTTTAACTTTTATGTTGACATCTTTTTTTTATCATGATAACATTTACTTGAGCTTAAATGCTGAGATTTGTTACTATTAGATTAGGCAAATCAGAGAAAATTCTATCATTTAGTAAAAATCGAGGGATTGCTACTATTTCATTAGGCAAGACTTAAATATATGTAAATCTGAAATGGCATAGGCGTATTATATACGTTCTTATATCATCATAAAGATTTATAAATATTTAAGTCTTTTTTATTTGCAAAAAAGTCTTAAAAAGCAATTTTAAATTATATTTTTACATATTATTTAAGGAGGATTTATATATGTTACAAACACTTCAAAGAATCGGTAAAGCAATTATGCTTCCAATAGCAGCTCTACCAATTGCAGGTATTTTACTAGGTATAGGTGGTGCGTTACTAGGTATTTCAGGGCTTAATAATCCGCCAGCTGTTTATGAACCATTAATTGCATTTGTTAATATTCCAGTAGTTACAGCTATTTTAACTATAATGAAAAATATAGGAGATATCATATTTGGTAACCTTCCAATATTATTCGCTGTTGGAGTTGCAGTTGGACTTGCTAATAAAGACAAGGGAACAGCAGCACTTGCTTCAGTATTTGGATTTATCGTTATGAACCAAGTTGTTTCAACACTTCTTGCATTAGGATATACTCAACTAGGTGTTGTTACTCCTGATAACGTTGGAGAATTCGGAACATACGTTACCACTAATGTTGGTATATTTACTCTTAATATGTCAGTATTTGGAGGTATTATAACAGGTATTGTTACTTCTATATTACATAACAAATTCTATAACATAGAATTACCACAAGTTATTGGATTCTTCTCAGGATCAAGATTTGTTCCTATAATCACAGCTTTAGTTATGGCTTTAGTCGGTGCAATACTTGCATTTGCATGGCCAGTAGTACAAAACGGTATTTCAATTATTGCAGAGCTAGTTAAAAATGCTGGTGCAATAGGTACTTTCTTCTATGGAGTAATTGAGAGAGCATTAATTCCATTCGGATTACACCATGTATTCTATACTCCATTCTGGTTCGGATCATTCGTTGAAGCTAACGTTATTATAGATGGAACTCAACAAGTTATCGCAGGTGCTAACACTGCATACTTTGCTCAATTATCAAGCATGACTGATTTAGTTGGTGCTTCAGCAGATACTATGAGTAACATAGTTGCAGGAACTACTAGATTCATGGCTGGTAAATTCCCATTCATGATGTTCGGTCTTCCAGCTGCTGCATTTGCAATGTATAAATGTGCACACCCTTCTAAGAAAAAAGTTGTAGGATCACTTTTATTAGCTGCTGCTGTAACTTCATTCTTAACTGGTATAACTGAACCTTTAGAATTTACATTCTTATTTGTTGCTCCAGTATTATACGGAGTTCACTGTTTACTTGCAGGTTTATCATTCATGTTAATGGATCTACTTAATGTATTTGTAGGTATGACTTTCTCTGGTGGATTTATAGATTTCTCACTATTTGGTTTACTTCCAGCTGGTGCAGGAGTTCCAACTAAATGGTTTATGATTGTCTTAGTTGGTTTAGTATATGCAGTTGTTTACTACTTCTTATTCACATTCATGATTAAGAAATTCAACTTAAAGACTCCAGGTAGAGATGCTGATGAAAAAGATACTAAACTATTCACTAAGAAAGATTTCCAAGCAACTTCATCAGGTGATGAAATTGTAGAAAAAGCTCCTCACGTTTTAGAAGCTTTAGGTGGAGAATCAAATATAGTAAGTGTTGATGCTTGTATCACAAGACTTAGAGTTGAAGTTAAAGATAAATCAAAAGTTGATAAGCAAGCCCTTAAAGATTTAGGCGCTGCTGGAGTTGTTGAAGTAGGAAATGGAATCCAAGCTATTTTCGGTGCTAAAGCAAACTCTTATAAAAACGAAATAAACACTATTTTAGGTAACAACTAATTAATTTATAATTAATCCAATATAAACAAAAAACTGTAGCTATATATAGCTACAGTTTTTTAGTTACTATTTATCTAATTCTAAAAGTGCTAATGCAACAGCACCTACAACACCGGCATCTGTTCCAAGACCAGCAGGTACTATTTGACAACTTTCTGCCATTGCTTTAAAGCATCTCTTCTTAACAACTTCACGAACTTTCTCAAAAACTATATCTCCAGCTTTTGATACTCCTCCTCCAATAACTATCATTTCAGGATCAAAAATTGAAATTGCATTAGCTATACCTATTCCTAAGAAGGTTAACGCATTATCTATTATGTCTTTTGCAACTTCATCACCATTTGCTGCTTCTTTAAATACTTCATATGATGTAACCTTATCATATTTCTTAAGTGAGGTTTCAACTTTGCTATTTACAGCTTCTTGACCTCTCTTACCTATAGCTGTTCCTGATGATAAAGCTTCTAAACATCCTATGTTTCCGCAATTACATCTTGGTCCAAATGGTGAAACAGTTGTATGGCCAATTTCTAAAGCATTTGATGTATTTCCTCTACATATGTTACCATCAACAATTGCTCCTCCACCTACACCAGTACTTACTGTGAAGTAAACCATGTTCTTTTTACCTTTACCTGCACCAAGCATGTATTCTCCAATAGCTGCAACATTAGCATCATTATCTAAGAATACTGGAACATTAAATTTCTCTTTTAATGGTTTTACTAAATTAAAGTTGTTAAATGGTAAATTTGGAGTAGTAATTATTATCCCTTTTTTTGAATCTAAAGGACCTGGTGATCCTATACCAATTGCCTTTATATCTTCTAAAGTAGCGTCTCCCTCACTCATTACAGATTGAATACTTTTAATTATTCTTTCTAGAACTCTTTCTTCCCCTTCATGTGCATTTGTTGGAATTATGCTTTGTGATAAAACATTTCCTTCAAAATCTGCTAAAGCAGTACTTATCTTAGTACCACCTAAATCTACACCAACTACATACTTATTCATATAATCCTCCATCGCTTATCATGTATTGTATCATTCCATAAAAATAGGACTTACTATTCTATTTTAATATATTTATAGAAATAATAAAGTCCTTATTATAATTAATTTAACCAATTTATTGTTCTTAATCATTTTTATGAGCATTTATAACATAATTACCTTCATTATCCATCCACTGATTATCAACGATGAACCTGTTATCTTGTAGCATCGAACTTATTGTGCCTACACTGTCTTTATTCTCTTTATCTATTGATATTGTAAACTTATCCTCTTTATCAACTATACATAAATAATCATAGATATTACTATATTCACTTAACCCAATACTTCCTCGTATATCCATTCTATAATCAGACATAAGTTCTATTCCTCCAATCAAAGCAAAATACCGCTTCCTATACAATTATTAATTTATTTTTATATAGTTATTATATGTAGTTTTACATAAATTATTAAAAATTTTGTTCTTATTATTGTTTTAACTCCATTTATGGTATATAAGCTATGAAATTTATATCGTTTCTTTATTATTCCTTAATTTCTCTTAGTAATTAATATTTTTATCCATAAAAAATATTACTAGGCTATAAGTCCTAGTAATATTTTAAAATTAATCTTCTCTCTCACTATTTATCTTTTCAATTATTTTATTAGCTTCATTCTGAGGAACTTCCTCATATCTTTCAAAGGACATTTTATACTCACCCCTAGCCTGGGTGATTGAACTTAAATCAGTGGCATAATTAAACATCTCTGATAAAGGAACCTCACAGACTACCCTTTGCCCATTTTTTTCTGGTTCCATTCCAATAATTCTTCCACGCTTTTTATTCATATCGCCTATAACATCTCCCATATATTCATCTGGTATTATTATATCAACTTTCATTATAGGCTCTAAAAGTATTGGTATTGCTGCCTCAAGTCCTTTTTTATAGGCAATCGATGTAGCTATCTTAAATGCCATTTCTGATGAATCTACAGGGTGATATGAACCATCATGAAGTGTTGCTTTAAGACCTATCACAGGATATCCTGCTAATACTCCATGCTTTATACAATCCTTAAGCCCCTTTTCAACTGCTGGTATAAAGTTTCTTGGAACAGCCCCTCCAACAACTTGATCTACAAACTCTAATTCATCATTACCATCATATCTTCTCTCAAATTTTATTTTTACATCTCCATATTGTCCATGCCCGCCGGATTGTTTTTTGTGCTTTCCTTGAACATCAGCGCTTCCCTTTATAGTTTCTCTATATGGTACCTTTGGCTCTCTAAGTAATACATCTACACCAAATTTATTTTTTATTTTACATGCTATAACTTCTAGATGAGTTTCTCCAATTCCTGATACTATAAGTTCTGCATTCTCCGTATCACGCTTTACTTCAAATGTTGGATCTTCTTCTAATAATTTATTCAATGCAATAGATATCTTTTCTTCATCGCCTTTTGCTTTAGGTAAGACAGCCATGGACATTATAGGTTCTGGGAAATTTAACTTATCATATATTATCTTAAAGCTTGGATCTGCAAGAGTATCTCCTGTACCAGTAAACTGAAGTTTCGAAACTGCTCCAATATCTCCAGCTACTATTTCATCTGCCAAAATTTGATTTTTTCCTCTCATGAAGAATATATTAGATAATTTTTCTCTCTTATCTTTAGTTGTATTTATTACAGGCATATCATTTTTAAGTCGCCCTGTGATAACTCTGAATAAAGAAATCTTACCTACAAATGGATCTGCTATCGTTTTAAATACTAATGCAGAAAAAGGTGCATCTTCTGAAAGACAAATATATTCCTCTTCTCCTTTTTCATTTATAGCCTTTTGTGCAAGTGATAACTCTGGTGATGGGAAACACTCAACTATATCTTCTAGACAACAATTCATACCTATTGCTTTAACAGCACTTCCGCACATTACAGGTGCTATCTCTCCTGTGCTACAACCGTTTATTAAGCCTTTATATATCTCCTCATCACTTAATGTTCCATCTGAGAAATATTTATCTAATAATTCTTCATCAGTTTCAGCAACAGCTTCCATTATCATTTCTTTACATTCATCTATCTTCTCTATTAAATCTTCTGGAATTTCTATATCTTCTATTTTTTTAGTTTTAAGATCATATAGTCTAGCTCTTTTTGATATTACATTTATTACTCCCCTAAAATCATTTTCTTCTCCTATTGGATACTGAATTGGTACTACACTTATCCCAAATTTCTCTTTAAGCTCTTTTAAAGTTTTATCAAAACTTGAATTTTCTCTATCTAATTTATTTATAAAGAAGGCTCTTGGCAGTTTTATTTTATTGCAATAATTCCATGCTTTTTCAGTACCAACTTGTACACCCGACACTGCACATGTGACTATAATCCCAACATCAACGGCTCTCATGCCTTGAATGCTCTCCCCTACAAAGTCAAAGTATCCTGGTATATCAACTAAATTTATTTTCGTATCTTTCCACTCTAAAGGTGAGATTGATGTAGAAAGTGATATACCTCTACGTTTCTCCTCCTCGTCAAAGTCTGATACTGTGGTTCCATCTTCTATTTTTCCAAGTCTTGTAATTACTTTTCCATTGTATAATAATCCTTCAACTAAAGAAGTCTTGCCAGTTGCACCATGTCCTATAAATCCAATATTTCTTAAATTTTTTATATTATAATTTTTCATATATTATGAGGATATTCTTCAATTGATAATATACAATTGCTTTTCCCCTTCACCCACCTTTCAAAAACTCTCATATTAATCTTTATGAAGGCTTGGGCTATTTTAGACTTATAGTTTAATATAATTACATGTTTAAATTTTTAGTTAACATTTCTATCCAAATATCTCTTAATATTCTATTTCATGATAAAATTAATAGTATTTCTATAAAGGGGGAATGTCATATTTTTTTTGAGTTAACTAATAATCTAAGAAAGAGATTAGATGGCTTAAATGATATTGTTTATATTATATTTATGGTATCTTTAAATTGGTTTTTATACCTACCATTTATATTAATATCGCTACTTTACAAAGAACATATCATGGATATAGGTGTATTCTGCAATTTTTATAACTACTCTAATACCTTATCTAATATTCTATTTGCTGTGGTATTATTACCTCTCTTTCACACTTGCATTCAAGCTATTATAATAAGACTTCTTTTTAGGATAAATCTTACTAAAAAGCAAGTCTTATTCTTAGGTACTGCAATATTTAGTTTATTTCATTGTTACAGCATATTTTGCATCATTCAACTTGTAGTTCCTAGCTTTATACTATTTTATTCTTATATTTATTATAAAAATAAACAAATACCATCATTTTACATAGTACTCAGTATAAGCATTATATCAAGTTTAATAACGTACTTAGAGCAAGTGTAATTAAATAAAAGCAGAGAATTAATTCTCTGCTTTTATTTAAATATCTTTTAATATTAGACTTAAACATCTAGTTACATATCATATACCTTTAGACTTAACTACATATTTTCTATCTCTACAGACATAACATCATCAATGTCGTTTAACTTCTTAGCTAAACCTAATGATGATTCTTCTTTTTTAGCTCTAATAATAAAATGAATATTATATATACTTATTGAATCCTCTAGACTTTTCTCTGTCTTAAATGAAGACAATATATAATTCTCATTTGATAATACTTCATCTATTTTGTTATCTGGGTACTTAGCCATCTTTATACTTACATTAAATAATTTTGATCCTTGAATCTTTTTAAAAAAATGTAAATCTAAAAACTTTTGTGAAAATTTAAGAATAACGAATACTATAAAAGTAGCAAAAATACCTACCTCATACATTCCTGACCCTACAGCTAGTCCTATAGCTGCTGTCGCCCATATTCCAGCTGCTGTTGTAAGGCCTTTTATAAATCTCTTTTCTAAAAGTATTGTCCCTGCTCCAAGAAAGCTAATCCCACTAACAACTTGAGCTGCAATTCTACTTGGATCTAATCCTATATTGTTTAATGCTATAATATCACTAAAACCATATTTTGATATAATCATAAAAAGCGCACTCCCGACCCCTACCAAAAAGTGTGTTCTAAGTCCTGCTTCTTTGGAATTCATTTCTCTATCTAATCCAATTAATCCAGCTAAAATACCAGCCACCAATATCCTTAGAAAAAAATCTAATACATTTTCCATATCTCTATATTTTACTATTTTATAATAAGTAAAATCCTCCTTTCTCTCCTTATCTTTATTAAATTAAATTTTAAAAAGTCCACTTAAACATTGCTAAATAGCAATTTCAAGAGGACTATATATTAATCTATGTTTACATTAATTTTTGTATTAAGTATAACATCCAAACTAAAGTACTTTCAATTAAATTCCATATTGTTTTAATTTATTTATTATTTAACTATAATTATAAAAAACATTTTGATAACTGCTTATAATTTTTTCGTTAAAATTTAAATAAATATATGAAAAAGGAAAGAGCATTAAATTATCTCTTTCCTTTTTATTATTTAGAAAATGTAGTTTTATAGTATTTTCCGTCTAATATACTAGATACTCCATCATTGTAGTAAGAAATAAACTTACCCTTATACTTTGTTTCTTTTGATGATTTAATATTTTTTACCATTCCTTTATTAGAATAGTTTACATATATATCTCCTTTACCATTAATAAAAATATCTTTTTTATCAACAGACTTATCTAACGCTATTTTTTCACTCTTAGCATCTATATTCTCTAAGCTCTTTTTAATTATTCCATTTACTAAATTATCTTTTACTTCTCCAAGATACATATAACCATCTTCATCTATTCCTAATATCTCTATTGGTTCTTTAGAATTCATAGGTACTCTTTCATTAGGCTGAGTCATATGAACTATAGTTCCATTTTTAGAAATATAGACTAGTCTATCTTTAGTTGGCATTATTGAAACGCTTCCTAAACTTCTTACTGTTAATGGTACATTAGTTGCAAAGTTTTGATTAATATCAACTCTATATATAGCATTATTTACTCTAACATATGTAACTCCAGTAATTGTTGAAGCTTGTATATCAAAATTCTTATAATTAGAATTATATGGACAAATATCAACTATTTTTTGATTGACCCCTTTTTGAGGCTCATAATTATATAATACTATCTGATTATCTTGTACTTCTAAAGTAAGTAACATATTTCTATCTTGAAGCCAAACAGATCTTAATATCTCTCTGCCCTCTGAATCTTCTAATGGTTTTATATCTCCACTATTAGTGTCACATACTTGTAATGAATAATTTTCATAGTAACTTATATATCTACCATCATAAGATACTTTTATATCTTTTGCATTAGTTGGTATCTGTACATGCATATTTGTATTAGTATGACTATTGTTTATTGCTACTTGCTCCATATTAACATCAGTGTTATCTTTAAAATAAAATTTATCTAGGAAAAATAGTACACCACATTGTAATATAAGTGATAGAGCTATCCAAGATAATATCATCTTTAATTTCTTCATAACTTCTCCTTTGTTATTTTACTATAATTGAGGATGCGATATATCTTTCTCCAAGTCCATTAGATACATCATTTATAACTTGTCCATTTAAATACATTGTAGATGACTTTCCTCCATCTAAATTAATGGCAGTTACGCATTCTCCTTTTGTAAGCATAAGAGATTGAAGTTCTGTCATTGTACATCCTAAGCCTCCAACTAAATCTCTACCATCAATAACCATCATAACTATTGATCCATCAGCTCTTTGTCCTATTGCAGTTCTTGGTGCTATACCTCTTGCCCCATCTGAACCTTCTAACGGAGTTGGCATGCCATCTTTAATTAAAACTGGTTTAAAACTAACAGCCTCCTGAACATTTAATTCCTTAAGTTCCTTAATAGAGTATTTACCTGCAAGCATTTTACCTTCTTTAGTAATAGCCATACATTCTGTTTTTGCATCATCTGATTTTAAATCAGAGAAAACTATTTTTCCATTAGATATTATAACTCCTGTAGGAGTTCCTCCATTACCTGTCCAATTTGAGCTACTAGAAGTATCTATAAAAGCTCCTCCATTTACAGCTGCTACTGCATTATTTTGTATAGCCATCTCTGAAGTTGTTTCTCCTTTTTTATACATACTGCTTGTATATGCAACTTTAACTCTCTTAGGATCCTTAATTACTAACATATGTCCATTATATTTTGAGTTTTCAAATTTATAAAGTTCTATTGTATTATCATGTTTTGCATTTACTTGAACTACTGAATTATTGTTTTTAAGACCTAAGTTTGAATTTTGATCATTAGAAGAATTAAGTATATTATCAATTCTTTCCTTTGATAAAAACATCGTAGCTAAATATTGATGGTTTAAAGTAGTCATAGCTGATCCAACATATATCCTTTTAGCATTATCAAAGGGACCATAAAGTAATACAAATGGTGCTGTGATTGCAGTGAAAACTAATTCAAAAACTAGAAATGCAATGATTCTCTTCCATTTTTTTCTTTTATTCTTTACTCTTTTGTTCTTCATTAAAACTCTCCCAAACAAAATTTTTTAAAAATCCATCTTATTATTATATATTAATTTAAAGTCTAAATAAATATCTCTACATAAGTATATTCCATATCATTGTTTATAAAAACTATATTTTGACGGGAATAAAACAGTATATTTACTATAGTACCTTATTTTTATAAAACATATATAATTAAATTACAATATCCGATTTTTGTCAATTAATCCTATAAAAACTTATGATTTTTTTAAGAATTTCTTATGTATTTTGGGTTTTTTTTCAATTTATGGTTTTATTTTACATTGACACTCTTTATGAAAACGTTTATTTTTATAGTATAGAATATTGATGAAAGGATGGTAATTGGCATGAAAAATTTTGGCGTTTTTGATATTCTAGGTCCCATAATGGTTGGCCCCTCCTCTTCACATACTGCTGGAGCCGCAAAACTTGGAAAAATAGCTAAAAGTATTGTTGGTACTGATATAAAAGAAGTTACTTTTCTACTTCATGGTTCCTTTGGTAAAACCTATAAAGGTCATGGTACAGATCGAGCACTTGTTGCTGGAATTCTCGGAATGAGCCCAAGTGATGATAATCTTAAAAATTCTATTCTTATAGCTAAAAATAAAGGTCTTAAAATTAATTTCATTGAACAAGATTTAGGACAAGCTCATCCGAATACAGTAAAATTTTTAATAAAAGATATCAATGATAATATCCACGAAATAATGGGTTCTTCCATCGGAGGCGGTAGTGTAGAAATTAATGAAATAAATGGAAATAAAGTTCAAATAACTGGATCATATCCTACTATAATAACCTGCCACAAAGATATTCCTGGAACAGTCGCAAAAGTCTCAGAATTACTTTATGAAGATAAAATTAATATTGCTTTTATGAAACTTGGTAGAGCTGAAAAAGGCAAAGATGCAACTATGACTTTTGAAGTTGATAGTGTGATATCTTCTTCATTATTAAATGATATAAAAAAAATAGATGGAATAAATAAAGTAATAATTATTAATCCTGAAATGGAGGTATCTAATAATGATCGCGAAGTCAGCTAAAGAACTTATAGATATTTGTAATTCAAATAATATTAAATTAAGTGAATATGCAATAAATCGTGAAATAGATGAGAAGAATATATCACGTGAAGAATTATTCCTACATATGCAAGAAACTCTTAATGTAATGAGACAAGCCGCTAATACCGGTAGAAAAAAAGAAGTTTATTCATTAAGTGGATTAATCGGAGGGGATGCTTTTAAATTGCAAAAATACTTAGAATCAGGTAAATCATTATTAGGAAATACAGCTGTCACAGCTATGGCAATGGCTTTATCATCCTCTGAAGTAAACGGTTCAATGGGAAAAATAGTAGCCTGTCCAACTGCTGGCTCTTGCGGTATACTTCCAGCAGTTATATTAACGGCTGGTGAAAGACTTGGCAAAAGTGATGCTGAAATGATTGAAGGATTATTTGCAGCTGCTGCTGTTGGTATGATAATTGGAATGAATGCAACATTTGCAGGTGCTGAAGGAGGATGTCAAGCTGAATGTGGCTCTGCCGCAGCTATGGCTTCAGCAGCAGTTGTAGAGATGATGGGAGGCACTCCAGAAATGAGTTTAAATGCTGGCGCTATAGTATTTAAAAATATATTAGGGCTAGTTTGTGATCCAGTTGCTGGTTTAGTCGAAATACCTTGCGCAAAAAGAAATGTATCTGGTGCTATTAGTGCACTCTCTACAGCAGACCTAGTTATGGCTGGAATTTGTTCAAAGATACCATTTGATGATGCATTATCTGCAATGTATAAAGTAGGCATAGAGCTTCCAGCATCACTAAGAGAAACAGCTCTAGGGGGAATTGCTATTACAAAAACAGGTCTAGAACTTAAAGATAAAGTATTTAATAACAATTAAATGTTTAAAAACTAAAGTTTAAAATTCTAAGGAGGAAAAATAATGCAAGTTTTAATCGGAACAGGACTTTTATTATTAGTATTAGGTTTATTTACACTATTTAGTTACAAAGCACCACAAGGAATGAAAGCAATGGGGGCTCTTGCTAGTGCAGCATGCGCAAGCTTCTTAGTTGAAGCATTCCACTCTTCATTCTTTGGTGATGTATTAAATATAGAATTTTTAAAGAAAATTGGTACAGCAAATGGCAGTCTTGGTGGTGTTGCTGCTGCAATCCTTGTGCCTTTAGCTCTTGGTGTATCACCTGTATATGCAGTTCTAATAGGACTATCATGTTCAGGACTTGGAATATTGCCTGGATTCATTGCAGGATATCTAATGTCTTTCGTTGTTAAATTTTTAGAAAAGAAACTCCCTGGAGGATTAGATTTAATAGTTATAATTGTATTCGCTGCTCCTTTGACTAGATTGATAGGAGATTGTATGACACCAGTAGTTGATTCAACACTTCTAAAAATCGGTCAAGTTCTAGTAGCTTCAGCTGACTCTAGTCCTATATTAATGGGAATAATTCTTGGTGGTATTATAACAGTTGTTGCAACTGCACCTCTTAGTTCAATGGCCCTAACAGCTATGCTTGGTCTTACTGGAGCGCCAATGGCAATAGGTGCATTATCAGTATTTGGTTCATCTTTCTTAAACTTTGTTTTATTCAGTAAAATGAAATTTGGAAGTAAGAAAGATACTATATCTGTAGCTATAGAGCCTCTTACTCAAGCAGATATAATTACCGCAAACCCTCTGCCAGTTTATATAACCAATTTCATAGGTGGTGCTTTATGCGGTATTATAATTGTTATAATGGGACTTACAAATATGTCTCCAGGTACAGCTACCCCTATTGCAGGATTTGCAGTAATGTTTGCATATAATCCAGCATTTAAAGTATTATTAACAGCTTTAGGTTGTGTAGTTGTAAGTGCCGGCAGTGGTTACTTAGGTTATATGATGTTTAAAAACCATAAAATTCGTACAGCTGCTGAAATTCGTGGAGAAAATGTAATTTCAGAGGAAATACTTCAAAAAGAAGCATCATAATAAATATTAAACAGAAAATATATATTAATATATAAGCTTTAGAGTGTAGAATTTATCTGCACTCTTTTCTTTTTCAAATAAAATAAAATTAGACAACAAAAAAGTTAGATTCAAGTATTGATCTAGTCAAAATAGTTATTATTAAATATTTTTATATTTATTTTAATTATATTTTAATTATCATTAAAATTAAATTGTATTTTTTTAATATTCATAATATAATAAAACAAATTATAACTATTACTAAAAAATACAAATTTATTTAGGGGGATCTTTATGAAAAAAAAGTTAATAAGCCTATTAATTATCTCAACAATATCATCAACTTATTTTACATCTAAAATAAGTCATGCTGATACTGTAGAAAACTATCCTAATGGGGATAATGCTGTCGTTGAAAACTACTCAGATACTACAAAGGCTGCTAATGTAAAGGATAACGAACCAGAGGCAAAAGAGTTTGATAACTCATATATAAACCTTAAAAACATATGGGGTGGAAATTCATTAAAAATTTTATTCAATCAAAATACAATGAAAATAGAGGCAATTGCAAAATCTGATAATTTCGGAAACTCAAATAATAACTTTACCTTCAAATTAATCAATAAAAAGAATGGACAAGCAATTCTAGATACAACTGCAAATAGTAAATATGTTAATAATTTTACATCTAAGATTAATAATGCATCATTCAATTATGGAGATATCGTAGCATTAAATATTAATAAATCTTCAGGATTATCTAATCCTACTTTATATAGCAACAAAAATTCAACAAGAACAGATTGTATTGAAAAAACTCAATTTTTTGAAATAACTAAGAATGGACTTATAAACTATACTCCACACATCGATGTTAAACCATTACATATCCTAGGAGAAGGAACTGTAACATCAGCTACAATTTTAGGAACTACTAATCCAGGTAACAAGGTTTGTGTTTCTGTAGGGAGTAATAATTACTATGAAAATGCTGATTCAAAGGGGAACTTCTCAATAAAAATGATTGATAGCAATGGATTAAATGCTAATACTCCAATATATGTTAGTGTTGGTGAATTTAAAGTTTCTGTCTATCCTCAATTATCAAATAAAGAAAATATGAAGCAAGAGACAATTACAGGCTATAAATATATTTTAAATGCAACTTTAAATGAATTAACTAAACCTACTAATTCTGAGGTATATTATGCAAGAACCCTATTAAGTAAAGAGGGACAAAAGGCCTGGGACTTAGCTTATAGAACTTTACTTAATTATGATAATAGTGATAATAAATATCCAAGAGATTCTCAAGGAAATACCATAATTTCTATAGATTATGCTTCTAAAGGAATAAATATAAATGCTGATGATGCACAAAAAATACAAAAGTATTTAGTTAGAAACTGCCCAAAAATGTTCTTATTGAAAGACTGGCCAGCATCTCCTATTAATAAAGATGGAAAAGTTATTGGACAAAAGTTTTACATAGGTAACGGAGCCCAAAATGGCGATGATTATCATAAACAACTTTTAAAAACAGAAAAATCAGTTTCAGAGATTCTAAGTAAAATTCAACCTAATATGAATATATATCAAATAATTAAAGCAATACAAATTCATTATGAAAATATGGTTAGTTATATTGGGTCAGGAGTTCACAGTGATATTAGGGGAACATTCATAGCTCATGAAGCTATCTGTGGAGGATATTCTAAAGGTTATGAATATTTACTTCAAAGATTAGGAATTGAGGCAATATGGGTAAATGGATATGCTGGTGGACCTCACGCTTGGAACTTTGTTAACTTATATGGAAACTGGTATTTAAGTGATACAACTTGGGGTGGCCCAAACTGGTACTTAAATGGCTTCGATAGCAAATTTACTGAAAATCATAAAGTTTATGATACATACGATGTTATGCCTAAATTAGCAAAAGATAGTATTCCTTGGGATATAGGAAATATTGATAAAAATATAGTTAACTTAACTGGAGTAGTAAACTACCATAACAATAATGATGGAACAATTACAGTAACATACAATGATAGCCAAAATATAAATAAGAATATTCAAATAAATTCTAGCTTAAATAACTGGAAGCCAGTTGATATGAAGAATGATGGAAATGGACTATGGAGTGTAACTATCTCGAATAAAAGTGAAAATAAAGATATCAACTTCTTCTTTACTATAAATGACCAATATTCAACTACAGGTAATATTAAAGAAAATAATTTAAAAACAGAATTACTTCCTAATGGAATGAATAATATTGTATTAGATAACGTGAAGTAATATTCACAGAGTAAGTAAAATAATATTGATGTGATTATACAAATAGATTTTAACTTAATAGATATAGGAAGTTATACTACTAAATATTTCCCCACCTTTCATGAATATAAAATATATTTAGCTTAGTCTATAGACAAATAAATCCTAGAGATTAATCTCTAGGATTTTTATTTATAAATATATAGCTAGGCTTTCATATGATCTTAAATTTACCTCTTTTGATATTTTACTATCATTATAATTACTTATTAGTATCTTACTATTTTCTAAATTGTAGTTAGATAATGAAACTTTAGATTCAGTACCATAGAAATTACATAAAACAATAAGTTTATTATCTCCAAGCACTCTTTCATAAGCTAATATGCTATCACTCTCTCTTAATAAAGGTACAATTTCACCATCACTAATTATCTCATGCTGTTTTCTTAAATTTACTAAATCTTTATAGTAATTGTATATAGATTTATCATCATTTAAGTTTTTCTCTACATTTATATCTTTATAATTCTTCGATATATTTATCCAAGGTGTTCCCTTAGTAAATCCGCTATTTTCCTCTCCATTCCACTGCACTGGAGTACGAGAATTATCTCTTGATTTAGATTTAAGAATATCTAATATCTCATTTTCATCATAGCCTTTCTCTTTAAGGTCTTTAAATGCATTTATAGATTCAACATCTCTATACTCATCTATACTCTCAAATTTTGGATTTGTCATCCCAATCTCTTCACCTTGATATATATAAGGAGTCCCTCTCATTAAATGAATAGCAGTTGCCAGCATCTTACCGCTTTTTTCATGGAAGTTCTTATCATCACCAAATCTTGATAATACTCTTGGTTGATCATGATTACACCAAAATAATGCATTCCACCCATCCCCTGCTTCCATTCCTACTTGCCAATTAAATAATATATCCTTTAACTTTTTAAAGTCAAAATCCATTAAGCTCCACTTCTCACCATTTAAATAATCTACCTTTAGATGATGGAAGCTAAATGTCATGGTTAATTCTTTCCTTGATGGCTTAGTATATTTAATGCAATTATCTATTGTTGTTGATGACATTTCACCTACAGTCATCGAATCATCATACTTAGAAAATACCTCTTCGTTCATTTCTCTTAAGTACTCATGAATTTTAGGTCCATCTGTATAAAATCTTCTACCATCGTGATTTGTATCTTCTAAAGTATCGTTTAAAAACCTTTGATCTTTAGACAGTAAGTTTACAACATCAAGTCTAAACCCATCAACACCTTTATCCATCCAGAATCTCATCATCTTATATATTTCTTCTCTTAAAATCTTATTTTCCCAATTTAAATCTGCTTGAGTTACATCAAATAAGTGAAGATAATATTCATCTAAGCTTTCAACATACTTCCAAGCTGATCCACCAAATTTTGATACCCAATTTGTTGGTAGCTCTTCATTTTTTCCTTTTTTCCATATATAGAAATCATGATATGGATTGCCTTCACCTTTTATAGCTTCTTTAAACCATTTATGCTCTGTAGATGTATGATTAACTACCATATCCATTATTATCTTTAATCCTCTTTTATGAGCTTCATCAAGTAACATCTCAAAGTCTTCCATTGTTCCAAATAAAGGATCTATATTATAATAATCAGCTATATCATATCCATTATCATTTTGTGGAGATACATATATTGGAGTAAGCCAAACTACTTCTACGCCTAACCCCTTTAAATAATCTAATTTTTCTATAATCCCTTTAATATCTCCAATTCCATCACCATTGCTATCATTAAAGCTCTTTGGGTATATTTGATATACCGTAGCTTTTTTCCACCAATTATTCATTATAATTTTTCCTCCTAAGATTACTTAAAGGAATTGCATATTATTACTGCAATCCCCTCAAGTTTTAGATTATCTATCTATTATTTTTAATTTGATCTCTCTTGTAGAATACAAATGTTAATATAAATGGTACTGCCACTGCCACTCCCATAGCTAACATATATGTTAGCCAATGACTAGGTTGTATTGCTAAGAATGCTGGAAGTCCTCCAACACCAATTGAATTTGCAAGCACTCCTGTCATTATTGATACTACCGCAGCTGATGCTGAACCTATTATAGCTGCATAGAATGGATATTTAAACTTTAGGTTTACACCAAACATTGCAGGTTCTGTAACACCAAGCCAAGCAGATATTCCTGATGAAAGTGCTATTGATTTTATCTTTGAATCCCTCTTATACAATATAACCATGGCCATTGCAGCTGAACCTTGTGCTATATTACTTAATGCTATTAAAGGCCATATCATTGTTCCCCCATTATTAGCAATAAGCTGTAAGTCAACAGCTATAAATGTATGGTGAAGACCTGTTATTACAAGCGGTGCATATACAAGTCCAAAAACTATAGCTCCAATTATCTTAAATGGTCCAGTTAAAAGATATGTGAATACTGCTGCTAATCCATTACCTATTTCACGTGATACTGGCCCTATTATTATATAAGAAAGAAGTACTGTAACTATTATTGCAACAAATGGTACTATAATCATTTTTAATACATCTGGTATATATTTTTTTATTGTAATTTCTATCTTTGATAGTGTAATACCTGCAAGTATTGCTGGTATTACTTGTGCTTGATAACCAACTTTATCTACTGTAATAATTCCAAAATCCCAGAAAGGAATAGCTCCTTTTGCCGCTGCTTCTGCATAACCGTAAGCATTCAATAACTGAGGTGATACTAAACATATTCCAAGTACTATACCAAGTATCTCAGATCCACCAAACTTCTTAACAGTTGACCAAGTTACACCTACAGGCAAGAAGTGGAATATAGCTTCACCTATTACCCATAAGAAGCTATGAACTTCTCCAAGTACAGGATGCAGTTGAATTAATGTTTGAGTTCCATCCCCAAATATAGCTAAGTCACCAATAATGTTTCTAAATCCAAGTATAAGACCACCAGTTATAATAGCAGGAAGAAGTGGTATAAATATCTCAGCAAGCCCACCTATTATACGCTGCATAATATTCATATTCTCTTGTGCTGCTTTCTTACTTTCTTCTTTAGATACAGATTTTATATTTCCAGCTTCAATAAAATCATTAAAGAACTCACCTACTTTGTTTCCTATTACAACTTGAAATTGACCTGCATTTGTAAACGTACCTTTTACAGAATCTAATTTTTCAATCTCTTTAGGTTTTGCCTTAGACTGATCTTTTAAAACAAGTCTTAATCTTGTAACACAGTGTGAAGCACTAACTACATTTTCTTTTCCACCAACTAGTTCTAAAACTTTTTCGGCTTCTTTTCTATATACTCCCATTTGTATCCTCCTTTTATATAACGTTTTCTCTTTTGTAAACGTTTGACCATTGTTCTTATGTTTATAATAACTTGTTCAAACAAGTTTGTCAACACTTGTTTGAACAAGTTGCCAAAATTTAATGACTACTAGTAAAAAAGTGTATATAATATACTTACAGAAACATTTTGAAGGGAGACAATTATGTCTAAAAGTAAATACTTAGATGTATATAACTATCTTAAAGAAAATATATTAAATGAGAATTTTAAAGCTGGAGAAAAATTGCCCTCAGAAAGTGAACTTACATCTAGATTTTCTGTAAGTAGAAACACAGTTAGAAGAGCAATAGATATGTTAGCTACTGATGGGCTCACAACAAGCGTTCATGGAAAAGGTGTATTTGTTATAGAAAATAAACCTTTTAAATTCTTGGTTGGAGGACTTCAAAGTTTTAAAGAAGCATCTAGAAATAATAGTATTAAGTTTATAACCAATGTTCCATTATTTGAGGAATTGATTGTAGATGATAAATTATCAAAAAAGACAGGGTTCCCTATTGGAAGTAAAGTTCTACATATTTTAAGAGTCAGAAATATAAATGATGAAAATGTAATCTTGGATATAAATTATTTTTTACTTGATACAGTTTTGGGATTAACTAAAGAAATGGCTTCTGGTTCAATATATAAATTCCTAGAGGAGGATTCAAACATAAAAATAGCAGGTGCTCAAAAATTAGTATCCGTAGAACCTGTGTCTTCTTTGGATAGAAAATTCATTGACCTAGGAAATAATAATTTAGTTGCAATAATTAAAAACTTTGCTTATCTAGATGATGGTACTCTATTTGAGTATACAGAATCTCACCATAGACCTGACAAATTTACATTTACTACATTTGCACGTAGGTCTAATAGCTAAAAAAGTAGTATAAGGGTAAACCCTTTATACTACTTTTTATTTTCTAAATATATTATATAAGAATTATTGTTCTAATTGACTAAACCTCTATTTTCGAAATACTTATTCTTTATTATATAATCAGCTATTTGATATGCCTCTTCTAATTTTTCCTTTTCTTCAGGAGTAGGATTACCAACTACTATACCGCCTTTAATCACAGTAGCATCTCTATTTGTATTTAAGAGATTTCTTCCCATAAACTTAGCATTCGTATCTATTCCTAAAAGATATAGAATTGTAGGTGCTATATCAGTTTGTCCTCCCGGAACATTTAAAGTCTCGCCTTTTATTCCTTTTCCATAAATAAATAGTGGGATTTTATGATCTACTTTCTTCCACCAATCACCTTCAAGAGGTAAGTTTTGAATTTCATCATTATAATATTTATGAACTCCTGTATGATCTCCATATATAACAAGAACAGTATTATCTAAAAGTCCGAGTTTTTCTAACTTATTCATAAAGAAACCTATTTGCTCATCTGCATAATGAACACTCTGGAAATATCCACCAAGCTTATTCTCATCAATTTCTTTTGGAAGTTTTAACTCTCTATACTTATCTGGTAAATCAAAAGGACCATGACTTGATAAAGTAGGAAGCATTGAAAAGAATGGTTCTTTTAATGTCTTAAGTTTATCCGCATATTGATCGTAAAATGATCTATCTGAAAGTCCCATTCCAAAGAAATCATCTGTATTATAGGAAGCTACATCCCACATTCCTTCATATCCTAATGCATTACTGTGAGCTTCAGACCAATTCCAATCGCCAGCTCTTTCAGCATGTGTAGATACTGCAGTATATCCATTTTTTCTAAGTATTCTTGGAAGTGCAGGATACTTAACATCTGCATGAGTTAAAAATGTAATACTATCTCCTAATGTCAACATACCCGAATTCACCATCATATCACAATCTATACTATTTCCTGCATTATTTTGCTCATATATATTATCAAAATAAAATGATTTATTCATAAGCTTATTCAAATTTGGAGTTATCTCTTGACCATATACTTTCTGTCCTATTACAAAGTTTTCTAATGACTCTATTTGCATGAATATAACATTTTTCCCCTTAAACATCCCCTTATATTCATTATCAGGTAGTTTTTGATTATTCCATTTAAGCCATTCATCAACCTGTTTCATTTGATCTTCATTTGGTTTCATATTCTTTTTCTCTAATGCTACCGCTGCCTCATATATATGATATCCTATTGGGGAAGCATTGTGCATCGTTGCAAATGGTGACCATTCAGTACTCATATATGATACTCTACCATCCGTAATATCTTTTACATCAATTAAGTAGTGAGTTCCATATATAGTAGCAATGCAAGCAATTATCCCACCAATTGCTAACTTTACATTTTTCTTATAATTACTTATACACTTTGCTTTATTTCTTATTACTATAAAAATTGGTATATCTATTATAAACAGTAGATCTAATATGTCTGGGTTTACCAGACTTTGTTTTAGTGGATTAAACATTTCTCTAAAGAATATATGTCTAAGACCCAAATAATCTCTATTTGCTCTATAGTACCAAAGATCTGCTAATAATAATAATGAATATAAAACATCAATTACTATTAGATAGCTAAGCTGTCTTTTACCCTTAAAGAAAAATGCTGGAATAACTAATATAGCTATAAATGCTATATGTGCAAATATTAACTCTATATCTACATGGACTCCCCATCCAATAAATGTTCTTCCTGTATTTGAAGAACCTATAGCCATAAATGATACTGTCTTTATTATAAGCATAAACACTACAGCAAATTTAATTATAGTTTGATTACTTATTTTCTTAAAAATATCACATGCTTTTTTTAAATTCATAATTTTATCTTCACCTATTTCATCCTACTCCTATTGTCTTATAAAATATATCTTTTAAATATCCTAATTTTATAATTCTTAAGTTACCTAAGCCACTCTTTTATTTTTTCTACGCCAGATACTGCCAATATTACAAATAACCAACATACTATATATGAATATCTTGATTGCATCTCTGTAACCAAGTAAGTTACTCCATATCCACAGAATGTTATATAAAATAAGTTTATTTCTGGATTATTTTTAAATCTCTTTTTATTAAATAATCCTATAAACACAAGTATCATTATTAATGCATAAACGAATTGGAAAACTTCTTTTCCTCCAATATCAAATTTAACTATTATATCATCTTCTGGAACATTAAGCTGTGACCAAAACACACCACTTAAATCACCTTCGCTCCATTGAATTGCATATTTACCTATATAGAATTCTGATAGTGTTGAAATAGGAGTAGTTGTAAGTCTTTTAAATATAATATCCTTACATGCATTTTGTATATCATCATAATTAAAGTTATACATTTCTGGAATTGCTGCATCATCTGGATTCCATCTACCACCATACTCTACATTTGTACCTTTAAGTACATTAGTAATTGATGGTTCTGCACCTCTCCATAAGTTATTTTCAGTAATCTTTAACGCTCTTAGAGTTGTACTAGCTATTCCTAATACTAATATAAATGATATTACTACCATAAGTACAGACTTTATCTTATCTTTTACAGTATTATTTGTATATATGATTATATACATAACAAATGCTATTACAGTTACTACTGCAACCATTCTAAACAAGTTTCCAACTGATAAAAGTGCCCCTGCTAAGATAAACATAGCTGGATTAACCTTCTTCTTACATGCTAGAAGAAATACATATATACTGCCTAAGTAAAATGGTATAGCTATATTTTCTGTACACAATACCCCAGTATATGTTATAAGAGGTGGGAAAACTGCCGCAATTAGTCCCCCAATTATTGCATACTCTCTCTTTTCAAATACTTCTTTAAGTATTAAGTAAATTAAATAAATTACTACTACACCCATTATTAAATTAACGACTTTCATTGCTAAAATCGCATTTGGGAAAATTTTAAGCATAAGTGCCATATACATGACCATTACAGTTAAATGAGGGAATCTTGATATGTATCCTGTACCCCATAACATACCATAGTTACCTTCTAGTACTGCTTTTGCAGTTTCATACATAGTATTAAAATCAGATACGGGTACTGATTTTATATTTATAAGCCATAATAACCTCAATAAAAATCCCCATAATAAAACTATTATTATTTTACTTTTGTTTGTAAGATATCTAGTCTTTATTAAAAAATATCCTAACACAATACTTATTCCATATAGTGCAATTGAAATTGCAGTTGATAAATCTAATCCTTTATAATAGACCTTTAAACTACCTATTGCTGCAAAAACCAAAATAAGTATTAATGGCTTTAATGCTATAGTTACAAAGCTTGTAAAACCATTTCTAAACTTTTTTATCTCCATTATAAATTCCTCCTAAATTATAGTAAATATTCTTAACTACAGAATTTTACAAATATCATTGTATCATAATATTAATAGCTTTTGGTGTCCTGCATACACACTTTGTAAAACTTATAGTCATTTTAAGAAAATTTTAAGTATTATAAAAAAGAGTAGAAGACTTAAATATCTTCTACTCTCTTGTTTAATCTTTATAATGTTAAAAAGCTTTTCTTACATGAATAATCCTGCACCTGGTCCAAGTGGTAACCCTAATAAAAGCCAAATTATTAATAGAGCTGACCATGATACTAGGAATGCAATTGAATATGGAACCATTGTTGAAATCAATGTTCCTATTCCCATATCTTCATCATAAACTTCTGCGAATGCAACTATTAATGCAAAGTATGTCATAAGTGGTGAAATTATATTAGTAGTTGAATCACCAATTCTGTATGCCATTTGAATAAGCTCTGGAGAATTTCCAAGTTTCATAAACATAGGTACAAATACCGGTGCCATAATAGCCCATTTTGCTGATGCTGAACCCATAAATAAGTTTATGAATGCTGCAACTCCTATAAATCCTAATATTAGAGGTATTCCAGTTATATTTGCATTTCCTAGGAAATCTGCTCCCTTTACTGCAATAACAGTACCTATATTTGTATGGTTAAAATAAGCAACAAATTGAGCTGCGAAGAATACTAATACTATGTATCCTCCCATTGATGCCATACTCTTACCCATTAAGCTTATTACCTGCTTATCGTTTGTTATATCTCTCTTACCAATTCCAAACGCAATTCCTGGTATAAAGAATGCCATAGCAATTATTGTTACCATTGAGTTCATGAAAGGTGATTTTAATATTTCTCCTGTTTCTGGATTTCTAAGTGGTCCCCATTCTGGAACAACAAGTAATGCCATAAATATTACAAATAAAAGTAATGCAATTCCAGCAAATTTTAGTCCTCTTTTTTCTTCTGGAGTAATTTCTGTTATATCTTCAACTAATTTCTTTCCTTTATATGCCCCAAGTCTCGGTTCTACAACCTTTTCTGTAATTATAGTTCCTACAATTGTAATTAAGATAGTTGATGCAATTAAAAAATACCAGTTTGAAGCTATACCTACTTCATATCCAGCCTGAGCCATTTGTGCTGACTCTTGAGTTATACCAGCAAGTAATGCATCTGTTGGTCCAAAGATAATATTTGCACTAAATCCACCTGATACACCTGCAAATGCTGCAGCAATACCTGCAAGTGGATGTCTTTTAAAGCTTAGGAATACAACTGCTCCTAAAGGTATAAGAATAACATATCCTGCATCTGATGCAATATTTGAAACTATACCTGCAAATACAACAACAACTGTAATTAATCTCTTAGGAGTGCTTGTAACAAGCTTTCTTAATAATGTAGCTATAAGGCCTGTCCCTTCAGCAACACCAACTCCAAGCAATGCAACTAAAACTGTTCCAAGTGGTGCAAAGCTTGTAAAATTATTTACAGCACTTTCAAACATATATCTAATTCCTTCTGGAGTTAAAAGAGACTTCACTGTTACTGTTAATTCTTTAATCTCCATTGTTGCTCTATCTAATCCTGTATATGTAACTCCTACTCCCATATTGGCTAAAATAGCTGATAAACCTATAATAATTGCACATAATATAACAAAAATAGTAGCTGGATGTGGTAGTCCATTTCCTACTCTTTCAACCATGTTAAGAAATCCTTTTTTCTTCACTTTCTTTTCCATTGATAATCCTCCCCCTTAATAAATATTGATAATTTCGTCCTTATAATAACTACATATGTTTTTAATATGAAAACATTATATAATATTTCCTTAAATAAAACAACATTTTTATTAACAATCAGGTAATTTTTTGTTAATAAAAAATCTGAAATCCTTATGATTTTATATAAAAAAGATATAATTCTATGTAAAAATGCTAATTTATTTTACTAAACGATTTTATTTTCTATATTTTTCCTTAACATTTCCTTATTTTTATTTCAGCCTTATCATATAAAGTATTACATATGATAAAATATATTTATCATTAAATAACGGGGGAGAATATATGAAAAATAAAAAACTAAAAAAAGGACTTATTTATAGCACTATTGCTATTTTTGTCATTCTTATAGGTTATGGAATTGCATTTTATTTTAGCTTCTTTCAAGGAGATACCTATGTTAAAAATGGACAAGTAGAAAGCAAAATTACTCCTGAAAATTATGAAAGCATTTATACTCAATCAATTATTAATAATGGAGAAACAGCAAATAACCTTACTCATAAAGATTATAACGGTATTTATCCTAAATCAGATACTCTGGATAATATCAAATTAAGTAAAGTTAATGATGTAAAAATAAGTATCTTAGGAAAAGAAGTTCCAAAAGATATTCAAGTTTTATTGAGATCACAAAGATATTATATTCCATTAGATTATGTAACTAAAATTTTTGGGTATACTTCTACTAAAGAAAATCCTTTAAATTTTGAAAAGAAAGACTCAAAAATTATTTTTTCCGAAAAAGAAGCAACTATTAACGGCAAAAAGTATAATTTAAGAGGATGGCTTCCAAAATACAAAAATCAATATTATATCTCAATATCAGATATTGAGTATATATTTTCATTGACAGCAGTATTTGATTTTAAGGATAACTCAGTAAAATTACTAAAATCAAATTATAATCGTGCCACTAATGGAATAGCTCCATTAAAAGATGGCCAAGCTGCACTAATTAGACTTGAAGACTTTTCATCAGGTGGAGCTTTATATACAGATATAAATCAAACTAAGTTAAAAGCTATGGGAGACTATTTATATAGTAATGGTATAAGATTTCATGTAGCATGGGTTCCTCGATATAAAGAGCCTGATGTGAACTTTGATAACGACCTATTAACCAATCAATGTATAAATAATGTGGGCTTCGTAAATCTCTTAGATTATATGATAAACAGTGGTGCTGAAATTGGACTTCATGGATATACTCACCAAGCAGGTGATAGTACTAGTTTATCTGGAATTGAACTATCAAGTAAATTTAATTCAACAGAACAGGAAACCAAAACAGTTATTGAAAATGCTCTTAAAAATGCAAATGAATTAAATATACCTGTTTATTTCTTTGAAAGTCCTCATTACCAAGCTACTAGGAAACAAAAGGATGTTATACAAGAATATTTTAAATATTTATATGAGCCGTATAGCGTATTATACTATACTGCTCTTAAAGAAACTAATAAAGGTAATGTCTATATACCAACACCACTTAGTTATGTTCAAAATCATGATACAAAACCTATGATTAAGAATATTGAGAATCCAAGACCAGATATGCTAGCTTCACTATTCTATCATCCAACTTTGGAACTAGATTATATAACAGTATCTGATGATAATAATACATTTACAGAAAAACTTGCAGATAACTCTCTGATAAAATCAATAGTTGATGCATTAAATAAAAATGGATACTCAACTATACATGTAACAGATATTAAATAAGAGTATTAAATCAAAAAGCAAAGATCTAATGAAAGACCTTTGCTTTTTTTATCTCTTTTATTTTTATTATTATAAATGCTATTATAGACCCAGTAGCCGCACCTGAAGTATCTATCAATACATCAGTAAACTTCCCTGCTCTTCCTTCAACAAACCTTTGATGAAATTCATCAGTTGAAGCATAAATGAATGATAAGATAATTGAATATATTAATGCCTTTTTATTACTTATATAGAATCTTAACATATTAAAATATAATAAGTTTAATATTAAATACTCTGTAAAATGTGCTCCTTTTCTAATTATAGTAATTGCTATATCAACATAACTTGCACTTATATTAAATCCTAGTGATTCAACTAGGTTTAATACAAAATCACTTTGTCCATTTGAAACATCTGCTGGTTGATTTGACATATAAAATATAAATATCATCCAACCAATTAGAATAATCCAAGATATTAATTTTTTTAACCTAATACTCATTTAGAAAAAAATCTCCCATCGATAGTTATAGGATATATTATACTATACTAAATCTATCAATGTAAATTTTGCATTCACCTATAAGCCTGCATATCTATAATTATACTGATTATCTTTGCTCTACTATATACTTGTTTATATATGCTAGAGATTCTTCCAAAATACTTTGCCCACGCTCTAAATTCTCAATCTTAATATCTAAATTGCATAATCTTTGATCTATGGAATGCATATGATTCTTTAGATCTTGCAATAATTTTGTATCATATGGTATTTGTATGCCATCAGCATCTATAAAAATTCTTTCTGGTGGATCTCCACATTCTGAACACTTACAATATATCTTATTAGCATTTATATCTCTAAATAGTTTAAAAGTATCATTTTTGCATGAAGCACATGTTGATAGAATCTCATACCCCTCGCTACCTGCTTCATATAAATATTTGCTTCCACATTCTCTACAAGTCGCTTGAATATTATTATCTATAGTCTCAACTTGAAATTTATTCCCTGAACAACCTTCTTTCTGACATACAACTGTTCTAATCATTTTACCATCTCCCCAATCATAAATACTATACCTTACTAGGTAAATTATATTCTTGGGTAGATATAATTATTCTAAAAAAGAAAATAGAAATCCAACCTATTTTTTGTTAGATTTCTATTCTACATAACTACACCTTTATTACTATATACACTATCTTTGTAACTCATTAATATCTTCTTCAACTTCTTTAATCTTTATATCTATATTAGAAGTTTTCTTTCCAGCTAAAATTAATTCTCGCTTTTCGAGCTTTAATTGTTTAAGACATTCCTTTAATTCCTCTATCTTTGTCAAAAAAAACACTCCCCATCCTAAGCTTTAAAAGATTCTAATTTTATATATTCTTATTATATTATATGCCTTTATAACCTTTTAGTTCCACCCTTTGAAAACGTAAACATGTAATTTAATTATTTCTATACACTAATTATATATAATCATTAACGACTTGTACATAATTAACTTTAGTAATATTTTTTCATTTTATTACATTTTGTAGTCAATATATTAAAATTTATATAATTATTTTATTATTTATAATAAATAATATTCATATTATGTAATTTATGGTGATAAAACTCGTTGATACTAATTATAAAAGTTATGTAGAAGATATAATATTACAATCTTTTCAAAATTCTTAAAATAAAAAAAGCTATGAACACAAGTTCATAGCTTTCCACCTATTTGGTGGAGATAAAGAGATTCGAACTCTTGACCCCCTGCGTGCAAGGCAGGTGCTCTCCCAACTGAGCTATACCCCCAAAATGGTGGACCTTCAGGGACTCGAACCCCGGACCTACCGGTTATGAGCCGGTTGCTCTAACCAACTGAGCTAAAGATCCAATTGGACCTGGCAACGTCCTACTCTCCCACACAGTCTCCCGTGCAGTACCATTGGCGCTATAGAGCTTAACTTTCCTGTTCGGAATGGGAAGGAGTGTTTCCTCTATGCCATCATCACCAGATTTCAGATTGTTCTCTGAAAATTGCACATGAATTTTTGTTGATCGTCTTTTTTATTGGTCAAGCCCTCGACCTATTAGTATCAGTCAGCTGAACATATTGCTATGCTTACACCTCTGACCTATCAACCTTGTGTTCTTCAAGGGGTCTTACTAGCTTACGCTATGGGAAATC
>NZ_JAIKTU010000022.1:0-30850 GCF_019753795.1 Clostridium sardiniense
GGGAAAGAAAGATAATAAAAAATATGATGCTAAAAAATATTTTTCAGAGATAAAAAGAAAAAAATAGATAGAAAAAATAAAGATATTAAAAGATGAATTTAGTGATTTAAAAAAATTTATCATAAAAAATAATATTGTTTAAAAGAGAAAATAATTATTGGTATTTTAAAAGAAAATGAAAAATTATTACTTTGATAATACAGTTAATAATAAAGTGGTCTATAGCATAGTTGAAGTATAGAATAATTATGAAGTTATAGGCTTAAAAAAGTAAGTAAAGGATTTTAAATCAATGGAAAATATAGAGATGTCATTAATGAATAAAGTAAGAGTAAATATTTGTTTTTTATTGAATCAAAAAAACGATTTATGAGAATATTATGAGTAAAAAGAGTGAGGTAGAAATGAATAATAATTATACATTGTATTATCCTACAATAGAGTTTAATAATCCTTTTTGGTTATGGTCAGCAGCACTATTGTGGGATAGAATTTATAGAATAGTTCCTGAAGAGTATGAACTGAAAGATTCTGAGAATATTAAAAAAATAATTTATTATGATGAAGACTTAATAAATAATATAAATCCGAAAATTTATATACAAGAGGCTAGTAAGAATTTTATTAATTCCCTTAATCATAAAGATAATAAATGGTGGGCAGCTGCTTTAGATTCATCTAATTATAAGAAAAAAGAATATATTAAATTACATAAAGATAAAGCGGATGTAAAATTAAGAGAAATGATTTTAGGTAAAAATAAAATTAAAGGCAATTGGATGAATATGCCCACAGATATGGCATCAATTTATATGTTATATTTAGCTACTGAAATAGCTGAAAGAAATAATATAAACTTATCTACAGATTATACAGAAGCATGGTGTGGATCAAATTTTTTTCAATATGATGGTAATTTAAATGATTCTGAATATATGTATGAAAAAACTGTTTTATCAGCTATTACGATTGAATCATTTATTCCATCTAATATAACGAATCTTTCGGCAAAGGAATTAATTGATTTTAGAAATAAATCTAATCAAGAAAGAAAAAGATATTTTTTAAATATTGAACAATTATATAAAAGAATATCTTTATGTGAAGATGAAAAAATTATAAATGATTTAATCCATGATAATATAAAAGAATTGGAAGAGTCAAAAAAAGAGTATAAAAAAAGAATGAGAGATATAAAAGCAGAGTCTTTTTTAGGGGTAAAAACTTTAATGGCTCCCATTGTTAGTACTGTAGCAAATTCTATTGGAAAAATGCCAGATGAAATTAGTAATGGATTGAATTTGGCTGGAGTTGGAATAGGAATTATAGGTGGATTTTGGGAAGAACACAAAAAAATTTCAAAGGAACGCAAAAATTATGAGTGCAATTATCTTATGCAATTAGAAAAACACATTTCAAGAAGTTATAATTGGGAGTGTAATAATATACACTCAGGATATCATCAATTTTTAAATGATAATTTAAATCATTTTTTAAGAGATTAGTTAACAAGTTATTTACTAAGAAAGATGATTATAAAATGGTTGTTTAAAGTGTATAGAAAGAGTTTGTAAAATTAATGAATAGGAATAAACTTAAGCTAAGTATAGAAAAATCCATATAGCAAGAATGAAGCTTGAATATATTTTTTTTAACAAATATATATAAATTTTAAACACTGTTGGTATATTTAATAGTAGTATTAAAATGAATAGAGAAATACTTAAATATAGGTCAGTTAATAAATTTTCAAACATACATTTTATCGCAATTACAGTTAATATAAATCTTATAAGACTACCTAAATTAGAGTTATAAAATCCTAAAAAGAAAATAAATAATATGAAATATAACATAAGTAAATCCTCCTTCGTAAAGTTATGATTATTAAAGTTGGAAAGGGGCTTTAGGATAAACCCCTTAGAACCGTTATTTAGAAGTATTCATAGAAGTTAGTATGTAAGAAACATCTAATGTATCTTTAGTAAGATTTAATGTTTCGTTGGATATATTAATATCATCATTTTTCATTTTTCTATATTGTTTACTAATAGAAAGTAAAGTTGATTTAACTATTTTTAAGTCTTGAATTAACTTTAGGTTTTCTTCAAATTCTTTAGATACATCTTTAGGAGCAGAAGCCTTTAATTTAGAAAGTTGGTTTTTAAGTTCTTCTTTTTCCTTTTGATTATTTATAACTTCTTGTTTTATACTTTCTATTTTAGAAGAATATTTTTGTTCTAATTCTTTTTCTAATTTAATTTTAAGTTGCCCTTCTAATTCTTTAATTTCATTTTCATTATTTTTACTTTCATCAGAAGATGTGATTTTCTGTTTTAAATCTCTATTTTCTTTAATAAGATTTTTATTATTTTCAAGTTCAAGGTCTTTTTCTGTTTCAAGCCTTTTAAGTTTGCTTTTTAGTTGCGAAGCTTCTTCTTTAGATAAATTAACTTTTGAATTGATAATATCTAAAATGGCTTTTTGATTAGTTTCACTTAATGTAGAAAATTCACTAGCATTATTAATTGTAAGATTTCCATTTTCTAAAACTTCTTTAAGTTCTGGGATTAATTTATTATTTATTCTCTCATATCTTCCAACTTGGGTAGGGGATAGTTTTAAATCATTTGCAATAATTTCTCTAATTTTACCTGGTATTTTTTCACCATTTTTCTTTTTGTTTTGGTATAGTTCTTTAAGTCTTTGAATTTGTTTTAATTTTTCAATATCACTTAATTCTCTAGTTTGTGCATTAGCTTGTATAAGAATTATTTCAGCGTCTGTGTCATTTGCTTCAATTACCTTACAAGGAACTAGAGCAAATGTTTTATTACCTTCATTAACTAATTTAGTAAGAGCAGTATATCTACGTTCACCACTTAATAATTCGTATGATTCATTACCTAACTTTCTGACAACTAAATTATGGTTTAATCCATTTAACTTTATATCTTCGGCTAATTCATCTATATTGACTATTTCATAGAAGTTTTTATTGCTCCTATTTATATCTTTTATATCTATATATTGAACCTTGAAATTTTCTTTAGCTTCAAGTTTACTAGCTTTTTGCACATTTTTTGAAATTGAATTTAACATTCCTTCACTTATACTAAATGATTTACTCATAATTATTACCTTCCTTTTTATGAATTTATATATGTTTATTTTGAGGTTGGTGTCCAAATAGGACACCAATTTTAAAATACTTCTTTAACTAAGTCTTTATAATTAACACTAGCCCTAGCTTTTTTTGAAGAAAATACAACTGGACTTTCTTCAAATGTACTTTCAATAACTTTTACATTTTGTTTTATAGTTGTATTAAAAAGTTTATCTTCTAAAATATTTTTAAGTTCCTTTTTAATTTGTCTGTTTACTGTAGTTGCAGTATCCATTGTTACAAAACAACCTTTAAAATTTAAATCGGGATTAAATTCATCTTTAATTTCTTCTATACTGTCTAAAAGATATTCAAGTCCATCTAATGCGAATTTATCAATTTTAATAGGGACTAAAACATCATCAGAAGCACATAGAGAATTAATAGTTATCATATTAAGACTTGGAGGACAATCTATAAGTATGTAATCATAATTTTCTTCAATGTTTTTAATTGCTCTTGATAATCTATTTTGTTGACTTCTACTTACATCTAAAAGTATTTCTCTTTCAGCAAATGCAAGTTTAATATTGCTAGGTATAATATCTATGTTTTCAAAGTCAGTTTGTTTTATAATTTCATTAATATTAATCTTTTTATTTAGAAGAGCATTGGCAATGCTTAAATCATCTATGCTATAAGATTTAAATAGTTTTGTAAGATTGCTTTGAGGGTCTAGGTCAATTAGCAATACCTTCTTATTTTGTTGGCTTAAACAAGCTCCTAAATTCGCTGTAGAAGTAGTTTTAGCAACTCCACCTTTAATGTTAAATAAACTTATTACTTTTGTGTTTTTCATAAAAAATCAATCCTTTCATATTTAAAGTTATATATTTATTATTTGGTGTCCACGGGGGACACCTTTTAATTTTTAATATTCATAAGTAAACAAAATAGTTGTTTCGTTAACACTACCTAAATAAGTGCTTATAAATATTTGTTTATCATCATAAACAGTATATTTATTTAATACACTCCCATATTTATTTTTTATATCTTCTAAGTTGCAGTTTCTATCATCTTTACAACTTTCACTAATATTTTGTATATGTAATGATAAGAATTTGAATAATGTATCATTAGTTAATAAATTTTCATCTAATGCTTGTTTTATTCCATTTGTAATAATTACATTTCCTAAATCAAACATGACATTCACCTATCTTTTCAAAGAGTTGTATATACCTAACTTTTCTTTTCACTAAGGTACCTTTAATCTTTATTAAATCTTCAAAGCTAGAACCTAAGTAAACAATATTGAAATTTTTAAATTCCTCAATTTCAGATATTTTAATATCTCCAATTAAGTCAACTCGTAATTTTGATTTATTATGTAATTTAGTGTCAACTGCTGAAAGAAATATTTTGTAGTCTTTAATCATAAAATCACTCCCTAAATTTGATATAAAACTTTAATTAAGCACTTCGTGTTGTTGTTTTTTTGTTGAGCCAAAGACTACACATTGAAGTGAATTGTAAAGGGAAATGGAACAAAAAATTTTAGCTGCTATGTAAGTATGGAATGGCTGATAAAAATTTTTGAGAAATGGCTTTACAATTTTTAGCGTAAATGTGATAGGCTAGTGCTTCAAAAAAACAAAAGAATATAACTAGCCTAAGCTAGTTATAACTTATTTGGTATTTATTGAACTTTTTCAAAGTTCATGGGTGAAGTCGGAGACGAGGGCGAAGCCTTTAAATAAGTCTTCAAATTTATATATAACATTAATTTTCTTATGAAATTTAACAAAGAGTTTAAAAAATTAATAGGGATTTAATAAGAAATTTTAAGTATGATTTTTTTACAAAGTTTATTGTAGGAGGGGACTATGGTATATATAGGAATAGATATTGGGAAAAATGAAAATGTAATTAGATTTATAAATAAGCAAGGGAAAGAAATAAGAAAAAAAGCAAAATTGAAAAATAACTATTATGGATTTAAAGAGTTAAAAGAAATAATAGAGGTTCTTATTGAAGATAATAATTTAAATTCATATGATGATATATTAGTTGGAGTTGAATCTACAGGACATTATTGGATTAATTTACAACAAATATTAAATAGATTGGGTATAAAAAGAGTTGTTATGGTTCAAGGAACTACTGTAAAAACAATGAGAGATTTAATTGCTAGTCAAAAAGGAAAGAATGATTCGATAGACAGTAAAGCAATAGCTTATTCTATAAAAGATGGGTATTATTCAGAAATTATGCCTAAATCTATTGAAGTAAATTCTTTAAAAAATATGACAAGGTTAAGAAATGAACTAAGTGAATCGCTAACAAGTATAAAAAATAAAATACATGCTTGGTTAGATGTCAACAATCAATTTTATTTGATAGTTTTTCAACATAAGTTAACTATAACAGGAATAAAATTATTAGAAAAATATCCAATACCTAAAGATGTATTGAAAATAAATACTAGAGAATTTATCCAAGATATTATGAGAGATAATCCTAGAATAGATAGAAAAAAATTAATGCTTTATAAGGAAGAAGTTGAAACATGGCAATATTATCAAATGGATATTAGTTTTCCGTCAAAGAATGAAATCAAATGTTACATAGAAAGTTATAAAACATTAGAAAAAACTATTAATGAGTTAGATAAGGAAATTGAAAATTTAACAATAGAAATATATGGAGAGCAATATAAAAATTTAGCTAGTATAAAAGGAATTCCTAATTTAAATATAAGTTCGTTATTTGCTGAAATTGGAGATTTTAAATTATTTAAAAATGCAAGGATGTTACAAAGTTATGCTGGGTTATCTATAAGAGCAGATTCATCTGCTACTAAAGTAGGTGAAAGTAAAATAACTAAAAAGGGAAATAGAAGAATACGAAAAAATCTATATATAATAACTAGGCAGTTAATAGTTCATAATACAGAAATAAAAAAATTATACTGTTACTACTTATCGTTAGAAAGAGAGAAAGAAAATAGAAAAATAGAGATGTGGATTGCTACAATGTGTAAAATTCTTAGATGTATTTATGGGACTATGAAAAACAATTCTAATTTTGATACAAGTGAAATATTTAAAACTTTAGATTTCTCTAGGTGCAATATGGAGAAGTTCAATAAATTGTACATGAAAAAAGATGTAGAAAAATTAATAGATGAAAACACGAATACAACTAATAAATATAAAAAGTGATTGAAAAAGTGACTAGAAAAGTGATTGTAATAAATTGCCGTGTAATATAGCAATATCAGTATTTGGGGGAGATATAGAAAAACATAAATATAAAATAATAAAATTTGAATAATAATATGGATATAAGAGAATTATTGAGAATATGAGAGAGATTATTAAGAAATTAGTTTAAGAAATTTAAACTGTAATCGAATTTGAATTAAAATTTAAATTCATATAATATTAATGATGTAATGCAGATGGAGAAATTTACTTAGCACTTTTTGATGCGGAAGAGGAGAAATAATCGCATTACTTGATTATATGCGGGAGAGTTGTTTTAGCAAATGAATGCGGATAACGAGTGTTAGCGATAATCAAAAAAAGGTAATGCAAAAGCGGACATCATTAATTAATAATAAGATGAGGCTTTTGCATTATTAATTTTTTTGGATAATGTAAAGGTCTATTTGTCATTGAAAAAAACTTAGAAAATATTGATATATAAGCATTTTCTAAGCACTTTTTAATATGAAAAAATAAACTTGATAGTAATATTGAGAAAAACTTAGAATAAGTAAGCTTTTTAAATATAATGTAACGAGTAAATTTCTATGAAATGTACACTTTGCAATTCTGAAATGGAAAAGGGATATATACAAAACAAACGTGAAGCACTTTGTTGGATACCTGAAAATGAAGAACGAGGAATATTCAAATGTTTAAGCAGTCCAAATGGGGTAGAACTTGCAAAATACTCAATAGTAGAAGGTAGTGAAAAAGCTAAAGCTTATTGCTGTAGACAATGTAAACAATGCATTATAGAAGGAAAGTAAAAATATAATTAGAGAATCGATTATAAAAGATAAGTGAAAAATACATCATAATTAGAAGTTTTTTATAGAATAAATATACTATATAAAATAATAAAAGAAATAATATAAATATAAAAAAGCCAGCAAAATTAATTTTTGCGGGCTTTTTTATAGTTTTAAGATGCAAACTTAAATACAATTCCAACAACAGCAGATAAAGCTATATAAACAATTGGTGACTTCTTGTATTTAGATATTAAGAAAAATAAAATTGCTGCAAGTATTAACGCTTTAAAGGAAAGTATATCCATAATATCTGATGTTTTGGCGTACTTATCTAAAGTTAATATTGATATTTTAACTATTTCAAATCCAGCAGCGGCAAGAAGACCAGTTGATGCTGGACGAAGTCCATAGAAACAATTTTGAACCATATCATTTTCTTTAAACTTATCTAAAACTTGAGCTACAAGTAAAATTATAATAATGGAAGGAACAATAATACCAATTGTAGCATCTATACATCCTGCAAGTCCTTTAGTTGCATATCCAACATAAGATGCCATGTTAATTCCCATTGCCCCGGGAACGGATTGAGATATAGCAACCATATTAGCAAGGTCAGTGTGAGTAAACCATCCTGTTTTATCTGAAATATCATAAAGGAATGGAATAGTAGCTGCTCCACCACCTACGGCAAAAAGACCTACCTTAAAAAATTCAAAAAATAATCTAATTAGTACCATGCTTTTTACCTCCAAGTCCTTTAAGTACAATTCCACTTATTCCTGCAATAATTATAAATAAAACAGGAGATATATTCGTAAAAATAGAAAATCCAAGTACAAGCACAAATACAATAAGTGTTTTAATATCAATTACGGATGTTTTAAGTAATTTAATTGCAGTATTTAAAATAAGTACAGCAACACATACACGAACACCGGCAAAGGCATCTTTAACAATTGGAAGATCAGAAAAGTTGCCAATAAAAGTTGCAATTATTGAAATAAGTATTACAGATGGAGTTACAAACCCAAGTGTTGCAAATATTCCACCTAGACTGCCTTTTCTTTTATATCCTATAAATGTAGCAGTATTAACTGCAATTACTCCAGGTGTACATTGACCAATTGCGTAATAATCAGTAAGTTCTTCATCGGTAATCCAATGTCTTTTTTCAATTATTTCCCTTTGAAGTATTGGAAACATTGTATATCCTCCACCAAAATTCATAAGTCCAAGTTTTATAAAGAGAAGGTATAAATCAAATAAATCTTTCATACTAAAATCCTTTCTATGTTTAATTAATATTTATTGTCTTTACAAGTAATTTATTTTATATTAAAGTTTATTTAAATATTTAGTTAACATAAGATTTGAACAAACTTTAACATAAACAGAGGTGCTATTTATGGATATTAAACATCTTAAATACTTTATTGCAATTGCAGAAGAAGAACTTGGTATAGTGGTTATTCCAAAATCAGCAGCAAAGATTATTGAAAGTAATAATCTTAAAACAAAGGTAATAGATGAAACTAATCTATATACAAGACTTGGAGTTATCTATAAAAAAAGTACAAATCTTTCAAAAGCTGCAAAAAGTTTTATTAAGTTGTTTAATTAGAAAAATACATAATAAAAAGTATAGTAAAATTTCTTACTGATATAATATAACACTGAATTCAATATATTTAAAATATATAATTTGTATAATAACCATATAAATTTTGTATAGTTATGATAAATATATAAACTTAAGGTACGATACTTAGTTTATCCCAAAAGATAAAACATAAAAAATAAAATTAGTTATATTATTGAAACTTTACTAATAATGTTATATATTATATATAACAAATAGAATATAAGAAGGTGAAGTTGTGTTAATGACATTAGAGTTTGATAGTGAAGTTCCAATATATCTGCAGATAAAGAAGAATATAATAGAAGGTATAGCAAAGGGATTGATAAAAGATGGCGATAGACTTCCAGCAGTAAGAGAACTTGCATCAGAGATAGAAGTAAATCTTCATACAGTGAATAAAGCATATAACTTGTTAAAAGAAGAGGGATATGTAAGTGTAGACAGAAGAATTGGTGTACTTGTAAATATAAAGAAAGCTAAGGATGATGAAAAATTTATAGAAAGCTATAAAGAAAAGATAAATGAAGTGGTAGCAGAAGGTATGGCAAAGGGATTAAAGCGAGATGAAATGGTAAGTTTATTAAATACTATTTTAGATGGATATGAGGGGAGATAGATTTTATGGTTGATATAGGATTTATAATTATAATGATTTTGGTAATTCTTACTGAATTCTTTGCGTGTGCGATTTTAGCTGTAAAAGGAAAGAAAAATGTACTTATAGGATGTATTGTAAGTGATGAAATTAGAGCAAATGATAAAATAAAGCAAAAGGAAAAAGAATATATAAATATAAATGTAATTATTAGTATATTAGCGATTTTAGGAATCGTAATAAGTTATTTTCAAAATAGTCAGCTAATAGCTATAATTTCAATGTTCTTTTCTATAATAGGTGGAATGGTATGTTATGGAGTTTATAATAAAAAGATAAGAGAACTTAAAGAAGAACTTGGCGGGTTAAAGGACAAAAAGCAAGTTGTTGTAGTTTCTACAGAAAGAAGTAAGTACAGCTTTAAAAGGCTCTGGTATTATCTTTTAATTGGAATTCCAGTATTAGTATTAAATACAGTTTTTGCTATAAAACAATATAATATATTACCTGATAGAATTCCAACTCAGTTTGATTTTAGTGGAAATATAACGGCTTACTCTGAAAAAAGTTTTTTCCTTTTTGGTGGTTTAATATTTTCTATAGTGTTTATGATAATAACTTTTATAGCAGTTGATTATATACTACAAACTAAAAAGATGAAAATTGATCCTACAAATCCAGAGAAATCTAGGGGAAATAATCTAAAATATAGAGATATAATATCAAAGCTTATGATGTGTATAATGCTAGTTGCTTTGATAACATTAACTATAGGAAATCTTCAAGTGATGCAAATAATAAAAAACAGTAGAAATGCAATGTGGATAGTTGTTATACTTACAGCTATCATGCTTATAGCACTTATGTATTATTCAATAAAAGCATTTAAGATTAGAAATGATTACGAAACAGAAAATAATAAGGTAATCCAAAGAGATGATGATAGTAAATGGAAATTTGGTTTTATATATTATAATAAGCAAGATCCATCAATATTTGTGGAAAAAAGAGTAGGAATAGGATGGACTATAAATGCAGGAAATAAGATAGGTATGTTATTGTATATACTAACATTAGTTATAGTAGTTTTTGGTATAGGTATGTCTATAGTTCAAAGTTAATTAAAAGAGATGTAATATACATCTCTTTTTTTAGTTGGATTTTGTCGATGCTTTGAAATGATACAGTTTATATCTTTAAATGACTATCTTGTATATAGGATAGTCATTTTTAGTTTAAATAGAATTATAAAATAAATATAGTTAAAGGAAGTATACTTTATGAATAGAAAATAATTGCATGATATAATGAGAATAAAATTATTTTATATACTGCTAATAAATTTAAGGGGGAGACAGTATGATTTATATTTACATAATAATTGCAGTGATACTTATTATAGGGGCATATATTTATGAAATTTATAAAAGAAGAAAAAGATTAAGAGAAAGAATACTTAAAAGCTATGGGGAAAAAATAAATATAAAAAATGCTAAAGTTAATTTTGAATATGTAAGGAGTTATTTTAGAAATAAAAAAGATAATGAAAAATTTTTTATTGATGATATAACATGGAATGATTTAAATATGGATGAAGTATTTAAATCTATGAACAATACTCAAACTTCAATAGGAGAAGAAATTCTATATTGCATTTTGAGGATACCATTATTTGATAAGTATGAGCTAATATGGAGAGATGAAATAATAGATTATTTTATGAGAAATTCAAAAGATAGATTTAAGATTCAGTTTACATTAGGGGAGTATGGTAAAAAAAATTCAGCTTGCATAACAAACTATTTTAAAGATCCAAAGAAACCTAATAAAGATAAGCTTTTATTATATAGAAGTTTGAGAATTGTACCATTTATATTTGTAATTTTAACGATTATAAAGCCTATACTAGCATTTTTAGTAATGATATCTATTGGAATTAATATTATTTTAAATTGGAGAATTAAAAATAAACATAAATTTGAAATACAAGATTATATGTATATGCTTGGAATGGTAAACACAGCAAATAAAGTGTATTCATTAAATATAGAGTATATAAACAATAAATTTCCACATATAAAAGATTCATTAAATAACTTAAAAGCTATAAGGAATAAAGTTATATTAGATGATTCAAATATGTATATGAGTGATGCTTCAATATGGAAGATGTATAAAGATAATGTTATGTTAAGTGACATAATAAAGTATGAGAAAATATTAAATATATTATATAAAAAAGTAGATGATTTTAAAAATATATACGAATATATGGGGTATATAGATTCATTGATTTCAATTGCATCTTACAGGGATTCTTTAGATAGTTATACTAAGCCTATCTTAGAAAAAAGTAGTGAGAAAAAAGAATATTTAGAATGGAAAGATCTATATCATCCATTTATAGAAGAACCAGTTAAAAATTCAATTAACATAGATAAATCCATATTGATTACAGGTTCAAACGCATCAGGAAAATCTACATTCTTAAAAACTTTAGCCTTAAATGCAATTACAGCTCAAAGTATATATACTGTATATGCAGAAGAATATAAAAGTAGTTATTTTAGGGTTTATAGTTCAATGGCTCTTAAAGATAGTATATTTACAAAAGAGAGCTATTATATGGTAGAGATAAAATCACTAAAGAGAATATTAGATAGTATACCTTTAGAATATCCTATTCTTTGCTTTGTTGATGAAATATTAAGAGGAACAAATACAATAGAGAGAATTGCAGCATCTTCTGAAGTATTAAATCATTTAGCAGAAAGTAAAAATTGTATATGTGTAGCAGCAACCCATGATATAGAATTAACTTATATATTAGAAAAGAATTTTAACAATTATCATTTCCAAGAAGAAATAAAAGATAATGACATAACATTTGATTATAAATTATATAGTGGAAGATCTAAGAGTAGAAATGCTATAAAAATACTTTCATTTATAGGATATGATAAAGAGATAGTAGACAGAGCTTATGATAGAGCTAGGGTTTTTACTAAAACAAACAAATGGAAAGAGATTTAACTATAACTATAAAAGATTCTAAAATTTTTAGAATTTTTTAAAAATACTTGCAATTAATTGAAGTATCTGTTATTATAAGAGAGTAGTAATACAAAATAAAATAAATTAAAGATAATTAGATTATAACTTTCTCCTATTAGAGAATTTATAAGTTTTAATGAAGTCTTTAACAGGAGGAATTAGAATGGATAAAACATTAGTATGTAAAGATTGCGGTCAAGAGTTCATCTTCTCAGAAGGAGAACAAGCGTTCTACAAAGAAAAAGGATTCGATAACGAACCAGTAAGATGCCAAGATTGCAGAAGAGCAAGAAAGCAACAAAGAAACAACAGATAGTTTCTTAAAATAAAGAGATGTATGTAATGTACATCTCTTTTTTTTATTTAAATTTATGAAAATACTTGATTTTTAAATAGATATTTGATAAAATAAATATAGTAGAAATACAAAAAAATTATAAATTAAAGATAATTAGATTATAACTTTCTCCTTTTAGAGAATTTATAAGTATTAATTAGGTCTTTAACAGGAGGAATTAGAATGGATAAAACATTAGTATGTAAAGATTGCGGTAAGGAATTCATCTTCTCAGAAGGAGAACAAGCATTCTACAAAGAAAAAGGATTCGATAACGAACCAGTAAGATGCCCAGACTGCAGAAGAGCAAGAAAGCAACAAAGAAACAACAGATAGTTTCTTGAAATAAGAGGAGCATAGATTATATCTATGCTCCTTTCTATATTTACCAAAAAAGTGTTAAATTTTATTAAAATACTTGATTTATTAAAACGTTTTTGGTACTATGAAATGGTAGAAATACAAAAAAATGATTAAAGATAGTTAAGTTATAATTTTCTCCTTTTAGAGAATTTATAAGTTTTAATGAAGTCTTTAAACAGGAGGAATTAGAATGGATAAAACAATAGTATGTAAAGATTGCGGTAAGGAATTCATCTTCTCAGAAGGAGAGCAAGCATTCTACAAAGAAAAAGGATTCGATAACGAACCAGTAAGATGCCCAGACTGCAGAAGAGCTAGAAAACAACAAAGAAACAACAGATAATTTCTGCTTGTTAAAAAGACTATAGATTAACTATAGTCTTTTTTGTTTGTCTTCAAAACTTATAAATTTTTAAGAGTTTTTTTGAAGCTTAAAATAAGAATCACTTATAGAACCTTTAAGGGTAGGTGATAAGCTATTTATATAATTCAAAATTGTTTTTCCTTTTTCACCAGTAGCTACAGTTGGAATATAATCGTTCTTATTTGATACTGATGATATAGTAGCTGGAATAACTTTATATTCAATATCTTTAAGAGTATCCCATTCAAAGTCAAACTTTGATTGAAGAATAAATGTTCTTTTATCTGCAGGATTAGAATTTCCACCGAAACAGAAATTAGATAGAGAGTATGCAATAAGCTTTCCTTTATAATTTTCAAGTGTCTGAATTACATGAGGATGTGAACCTAGAACCATTGAGGCACCAGAGTCAATAGCAAAGTGTGCTAAATCAATTTGGTATTCTGATGGTTTACTATCTTTTTCTATTCCCCAATGAAAATATGGAATAATAACTTGTGTTTCTTTATCTTTAAGAATTTTTATATCTTTAGATATTTTATCTTTAATTTTTTGTCCATTATCCCAAGCTTGATAACCTAAAAAACCAAATTTGATACCTTTAATTTCTTTTTCTATTACATATCCTTCACCGGTTATATCAACTTTATTATTTTTTAAAGTATTAACAGTATCATTAAATCCTTGTTTGCCATAATCATATATGTGATTATTTGCAATAGTGACACCTTCTATAGAAGATGATGTTAAAATTTTTGCAAATTCAGATGGACCTTTAAAATGGAATTGGATTGCATGTCCTTTATCTAATTTATTAGTACTATTAGTAAATGTAGTTTCTAGATTAACAAGAGTATAATCATCACCTTCAAAGATGTCTTTTACATTTTTAAGAAGATAAGAGTAATTATTTCCAGATGCACTAACTGCTGCTGGAAGACTAGTTGCTTTATCAAAGGAGTCATCTGTACCTAAAGTAAAATCACCTGCTGCTGTAAGTAATATTTCTTCTTTTTTAGGTGGAGTTTCTTCCTCCTTAGGAGTTTCAGCTTGAGATGAATTTTTAGAGTTATCTTCAGTAGATTTAAGAGTTTTTGAAGAAGTATAATTATGTATAATATAGCCTGTTCCCCCTATTACTATAAATAATAATCCAAAGAATAGAATCCTATTTCTTAGAATTCGTCTTTTTTTAATTTGTTTTTTCCTATATAATTGTTTTTTTGAATTTGATCTTTTTTGGTTATCCATATATATGTAATACCTCCATAAAATATATTCAATAATATAATACATCAAATTTTGCTATAAATATACATATAGCTTATAGAAACTAAAATAATAGATAAAATAGTCATTAAATATAAACTTATGTTTTTAGATTACATAAATAAAAATATTTAAATATGGGTATTATCTAAAGGACATAATTTAGCAATAATAAAATTAAAAAAATTATAAAAAGGTATTTACAATGGATAATTATTATTATATAATAATGACTATAGAAGGACACAACAAGTCAAAACAAAGTTTAATAAATTAGAATTTTAAAAAGTTAAATATAAAAAATGTGTGTAAGAAAGAGGAGAGATTAAATATGAAAAAATTTGTATGTTTAGTATGTGGATATATTCATGAAGGAGAAACTGCACCAGAAAAATGCCCAGTATGTGGAGTAGGTGCTGATAAATTCAAGGAACAAGTTGGAGAAATGGCTTGGGCTGATGAACACAGAATCGGAGCTGGAAAAGACGTAGATCCAAGAATTGTAGAAGGATTACAAGCAAACTTTATGGGCGAATGTACAGAAGTTGGAATGTACCTTGCAATGTCAAGACAAGCCGATAGAGAAGGATTCCCAGAAGTAGCTGAAGCATATAAGAGAATTGCTTTTGAAGAAGCAGAACATGCTGCAAAATTTGCAGAACTTTTAGGAGAAGTTGTTGACGCTGATACAAAGGTAAATTTACAAAAGAGAGTAGATGCAGAATTCGGAGCTTGTCAAGGAAAGAAAGATTTAGCAACTTTAGCTAAACAATTAAACTTAGATGCAATCCATGATACAGTACATGAAATGTGTAAAGATGAAGCTAGACATGGTAGAGCATTTAAAGGATTATTAGATAGATACTTCGCTTAATATTCACAAATATAGCTTACGTAAAATACCTAGGGAATTAAATTCTCTAGGTATTTTTTATTATATTCTAATATTATTAATTAAAAAGATTTCTTTAGATTGAGGTTATAATCACCATTATAAAATACGCTTATACAATATAATAGGTAAAATTATAGTTTTGTAGAGGTGAAGTTTAGATGATAACCATAAGTTTATGTATGATAGTAAAAGATGAAGAAAAAACATTAGGAAGATGCTTAGGTAGTATCAATGATGTTGTTGATGAAATTATAATTGTAGATACAGGTTCTACAGATAATACAAAGGAAATAGCAAAATCATTTGGATGTAAAATATATGATTTTAAGTGGGAAGATAATTTTGAAAAAGCAAGAAATTATGCATTTAGTAAAGCTAGTAAAGAATATATAATGTGGCTTGATGCTGATGACTTTATTGATGAAGAAAATATAAATATGTTAATTGACTTAAAAGAAAAGCTAGATAATAGTGTTGATTCTGTAATGATGAATTATTCGCTAGCTAGAGATTCAGAGGGAAAGACAACTTATTCTCTTAAAAGAAATAGATTAGTTAAAAGAGCAAATAATTATAAATGGGTTGGAAAAGTTCATGAGTTTTTAAATGTTTATGGAAATATACTTCAAAGTGATATAACAATAAATCATGATAAACAAAAGGCTCATACTAATAGAAATCTTTTAATATTTAGTGGAATGGAAGAAAGAGGAGAAAAATTTACAACAAGGGATCTTTTCTATTATGCAAATGAACTTTATGATAATGGATTATATGATGATGCCATAAAAAAATATAGGGAAGTTTTAGCAAAAGATGATTTATGGTCAGAAGATTTTAAAAGAGGAACTATAAATTTAGTTAGAGTTCTTAATATATCTGGTGGAAATGATGATGAAAAAATACAGTTAATTTTTAATTCTTTTAAGAAATATTCTCCAAATAGTGAGATGCTTTGTTTACTTGCAGAATGCTTTAAAAGTAAAGGTATGTATGATGAAGGAGTAATTTATCTAAAGGCTGCAATGAATCTAGAAGAAGATGAAAAAAATATGGGATTCAATAATAATATATATTCAACATGGTTTCCGGCACTAGAACTTTGTGTATATTATTCAACTATCGGAGATATAGAAAAGTCATATTATTATAATGAATTAGCAAACTTATATTTAGCACCAAAAGATAAGATTGAGTATAATAGAAAATATTTAACTCAAGAAATGGAGAGAAGAAATTTAAAAGTTAAGAAGTTAAAGACAATATTAAGCTGGGATATATAAAAAATGTCGAAAATTCACCTTTTATAATAGCAAAGTGAGAATTTAAGAATATAATGTAATGACTATTAAAAGGCGGTGATTTTTTGAGCGATAAAAATATTAAGACTAAAGATGATACTTTTATTTCCTCTAGTTACCCAACTAAGAATTTTTCAAAAGAAAAGGTTCTTTTAGTTTCAAAAGGTGATGAGGATGATTGTAAATGTGAATATGACAATTCTCTTATGAAATTTGATTTAAGGGAATGCTTATGTGGATGCAAGGTTTCAGAAGCTGAACTTAAGCTTTATGTAAAAAAGGTTAATTCATGTAAAGATAAAGGAATATTCATTGATATTTTATACAATTTAGATGATTATGATGTTTATGACGTTAATTATAAAAATGCTCCTAAGGCTAAAATATTTAGAAAAAATATATTTATTGACGATAAGTGTGAAGGCAGATATATAAGTATTGATATATCTGAACTTGTTAAGTCATGGATTAGAGGGAAAATTAAAAATAATGGTATAACAATAGTAGCATCTTTTAAAGAAGAAGGTGAAGTTGTATTTATATCTTCAAGAGGGCATAGTGGTCCAATGCTAAGTATAAAATGTAAAGATGAATGTATAATTTGTCCACCAGGACCTAGAGGGCCAAGAGGACCGGAAGGATCACAGGGGCCAATGGGATGCAAAGGTGAAGTTGGGCCAAGGGGACCACAAGGACCAAGAGGAGAAGAAGGACCAGAAGGACCAGAAGGACCAATGGGACCAGTAGGACCAATGGGGAATAGAGGACTACAAGGACCAACAGGACCAACAGGACCAAGAGGACCAATAGGACCAAAAGGAGAAATGGGATTAGAAGGACCAACAGGACCAACAGGACCAATGGGACCAACAGGACCAACAGGACCAAGAGGCCCACAAGGTGTTCAAGGTGAAATGGGGGAACAAGGCGAAGAAGGACCAGAAGGACCAAGGGGACCAGAAGGACCAAGAGGACCAGAAGGACCAGAGGGACCAAGAGGAGAGCAAGGACCACAAGGACCACAAGGAGAAATAGGAGAAGAAGGACCAGAAGGACCAGAGGGACCAATGGGACCAATAGGCCCAAGAGGACCAAAAGGTGAGAGAGGAGAAACAGGAGCAACAGGACCAACAGGACCAAGAGGACCAGAAGGACCAAGAGGAGAACAAGGAGAGCAAGGAGAAGAAGGGCCAGAAGGACCAAAAGGAGAACAAGGACCACAAGGGTTACAAGGTGTAACAGGACCTAGGGGATTACAAGGTCCAATGGGACCAGAGGGACCAATGGGACCAGAAGGGGAAGAAGGACCAGAAGGACCAGAGGGACCAGAAGGACCAGAGGGACCAATGGGACCAAGAGGACCAATGGGACCAGAAGGACCAGAAGGGCCAGAAGGACCAGAAGGACCAGAAGGACCAGAAGGGCCAGAAGGACCAGAAGGACCAGAAGGGCCAGAAGGACCAGAAGGACCAAGAGGACCAGAAGGTCCAAAAGGTGATACAGGAAAAATGGGACCAATGGGACCAATGGGACCAGTAGGACCAATGGGACCAAGGGGACTTGAAGGAGAAGAGGGACCGGAAGGGCCAGAAGGACCAGAGGGACCGGAAGGACCAAGAGGGCCATGTGGACCATGTGGACCAAAGGGTGATACAGGACCAATGGGACCAGAAGGACCAATGGGGCCAAGAGGACTTGAAGGAGAAGTAGGGCCAGAAGGACCAGAAGGACCAGAGGGACCAGAAGGACCAATGGGACCATGTGGACCAATGGGACCAAGAGGGCCAGAGGGACGAAGAGGGCCAAAAGGTGAGTGTGGATCTTCAGTAACCGATGAAAATGCTTATATAGTATCAAATTGTTGTCAAATGATTTCAAGTAAGGCTTCAATTCCATTAACAAATAATATAACTATAAATGGAGACTCTATAAAGCATAAAGAAGGATGTTCTGATATAAGAGTAGAAGAAGGAACGTATTTAATTAATTTTGGTGCATCCGTATCAGGAGAAAGCTGTACTCTTGCAGAATTAAAATTATGCGTAGATGGAGAAACTTTCAGTATAGCAGTAGGAGATATAGTGAAGAGTGGAACACTTGTAAATCTTTCAGGTACAGCAATAGTAAATGTTTCAGGGTGTAAATGCGAGGATGTATTTATAGAGCTTATAAATGGAAGCAAATGTTGTTTAAAATATTGTTTAACTAAAATAACAATAGTAAAATTAGCATAGTAATATTAGGTAAGGTATAGGAGGGAATTCTTATACCTTATCTTTTTTATAAATTGTATTAATAATTAATATTACTTTTACAAAGTCAGATAAGTATTTAATTGCGTAGCTATTTAAAAGGTAATATAATTAAGAAATAAAATATGTAAAAAGGGAAAGAATATACAAAATGATGAAAGAAATCATAAAGAAAAGTAATTATAAAGAGGGGATGCTTATATGAGTCTATTTGTATTTATAACAATTTTAGTTTTATTATTAAATACTATTCTAGCTTTTTCTTTAATCTTTATAGAAAGAAAAGATCCCACAACAACATGGGCATGGCTTTTGATTTTTTTAGTATTACCTGGTATTGGATTTATAATTTATATAATACTTGGACAAAACTTTAGTAGACAAAAGTTATTTAGAGGAAAGATTATAAATGATGTTCATAAGAAAAAAGAAATGAATGAAATTTTAAATGATAATAGTGGCCATGATGGTGGAGAACAATTCTTAGATCTTAGAAAGATGAACTATAATAATAGTGGTGCAAGATATACTATAGGAAATGAAATTAATATCTATGTAAATGGTGAAGATAAGTTTAAAGCATTATTAGAGGATATAAAAAATGCCAAGAAGTATATTCATATTGAATATTATATTTTTAGAAAGGACTTTATAGGAACTAAAGTGATTGAGGCCCTTGAAGAAAGATTAGCTCATGGTGTTGAGGTTAGGTTATTAGTTGATAGTATGGGATCATATACTGTGACTAAAAAGAAACTTAAGAAATTTTTAGAGCTTGGGGGACAGTTTGCAATATTTTTCCCAGGAATGCTTCCACATGTAAATACTCGTGTAAATTATAGAAACCATAGAAAAATAGTAGTTATTGATGGTGAATATGGTTATGTAGGAGGATTTAATGTTGGAGATGAGTACATAAATAGAGATAAGAAGATAGGATTTTGGAGAGATACTCATATAAGAATAAAAGGAAATGCGGTTAATGATTTAAATGAAAGATTCCTTTTGGATTGGTGTTATGCATCAGAAGAAGATATAGAAGACTTTAGCAAGTTTATGCTTGAAAAAGAATATGAAGAAGGAGATGTTGGCGTTCAAATAGTAACAAGTGGACCTGACCACAATGAAGAGTATATTAAAAATGCATATCTTAAAATGATTAATAATGCCAAGAAAAATGTATACTTAACATCACCATACTTTATACCAGATGAGCCAATTCTTGAAGCTATAAGAATATCAGCATTATCAGGTGTAGATGTTAGAATACTTATACCAGGAAAGCCTGATCATAAGTTTATGAAATGGGCAGCAGATTCATACATCGGAGAACTTTTAAAAGCTGGAGCGAGAGTATATTATTATGAAAATGGATTTATTCATGCTAAGACTTTAGTTGTAGATAGTTCTGTTGTAAGTATTGGAACAGCTAATATGGATATGAGAAGTTTTTATTTGAACTTTGAGGTTAATGCACTCATTTTCGATGAAAATGAATCGAAAATATGTGAAGAGCAATTTATGAAAGATTTAGAGGAATCAACTGAAGTTAAACTAGAACAGTTTGTAAATAGACCAAGAGGACAAAGGATAATGGAATCTATAGTAAGATTACTTGCGCCAATCCTTTAATAAGAATTAAAGTGATAAGATAAGAAATTAATAGATTTTATTATATAGATGAAATATTTAAATTACTATATTAATAATATTAGGGTTAAAGGAATTTTAAAGACCTAATTGTTTATTAAAATTATTTTTTGTAGAAGTTAAATAAAATAATTAAAAAGTTAGTGACGGTAATATGGAAGTATGGTAAAATGATTTTTAAATACTAAAAATGAAATAAATGTAATTATGGAGGAATATTATGAAAGGATTAATCAAAGAATTAAGAGCAAAATCTTATAGCTTTTTTTACTTTAGCTTCTGGGGCTTTTATTATGGCGCTGGCTATTTGTTTTGCACAAAAAAATATAATTCTTTGATATGAGTAATTAAGTTTATACTACTTTTATAATGTTTTCATAAATACGTTAGATTTAGAGCTCATAGATTGGGCTCTTTTTTTATACAATAAATAAGGTTAGGAAGTTGTATTAAAGGGTAATTTGAAAGAAAATCAGTAATATATTAAAATTTAATATTTAATTTTAGATACGTATATTAATTTCTTTAAAGTACTTTCATGATACAACTTCAAATATAAAGGGGGCTTAAATATGATAGTAATTTTAAAACCAAAAACAAAAAAAGAGGAAATTGAAAAATTAACACATCAATTAGAAAATAAGGGAGTATTAGTTAATCCTGTAATAGGAAAAGAGCTTATCATACTAGGACTTGTTGGGGATACTAGTAAACTTGATCCTACTCAAATTGAGGCAAATAGGAATGTAGAAAGAGTAATGCATGTTCAAGAGCCTTTTAAGAAAGCTAATAGAATGTTTCATCCAGATAAAACAATAGTTAATGTAAATGGAGTAGAAATTGGTGGGGATAAATTAGCTATGATAGCAGGACCATGTTCAGTGGAAAGTGAATCTCAAATAACAGAGATTGCAAAAGAAGTTAAAGAACTTGGGGCAAATTTTTTAAGGGGCGGAGCTTTTAAGCCAAGAACATCACCATATAGCTTCCAAGGTCTTAAATATGATGGTCTTGAACTTTTAAAGCTTGCAAGGGAAAAGACAGATCTTCCAATAGTTACAGAAATAATGTCACCTTATGATGTTGAAGTTTTTAATAGAGATGTTGATGTTATACAAGTCGGAGCAAGAAATATGCAAAATTTTGATCTTTTAAAGGAACTTGGACAGACTAGGAAGCCAATACTTTTAAAGAGAGGTTTATCAGCAACTATTGAAGAGTTACTTATGAGTGCAGAATATATTATGGCTGGTGGCAATAATAATGTTATTTTATGTGAGAGAGGTATAAGAACTTTTGAAACTTACACAAGAAATACATTAGATTTAAGTGCTATACCTGCAATTAAGAAATTGAGTCACTTACCGGTAGTAGTTGATCCAAGTCATGCTACAGGAAAGTGGTGGATGGTAGAGCCTTTAGCTAAAGCGTCTGTTGCAATTGGAGCAGATGGTCTTATAATTGAGGTTCATAATGATCCTGCAAATGCTCTTTGTGATGGACAGCAATCCATAAAACCAGATGTTTATGGTAAACTATTAGAAGAACTTAGACCTATTGCAAAAGCAGTAGGAAGAGTTTTATAATTTTACAATAGAAATTAACTATTTATAGCTACCAAGGATAGTACCTATAATAACTATAAATAGTTAATTAAAAACTGTAATTTAAAGTGAGGTGTTACTGTGAAAGAATTATTAGTTAATTTAGGAGAGAACTCCTATAACATAGAAATAGAAAAGGGACTTATAAAAGATGTTCCAAAAAGAATAAGAAAAGTATTTAATGGAGAAAAGATATTTATAATTACAGATAAAAATGTGGATAAATATTATGGTGATATAGTCCTTAATTCTCTTAAAGAAGATGGATTTATTGTAGAGAAATATGCAATAAATCCAGGTGAAGAGAGTAAGTCATTTAATACACTTCCAGAGGTTTATGAAAAGCTACTTGACTTTAAGTTAACGAGAAAAGATTTAATTATAACTTTAGGTGGAGGAGTTGTTGGAGATCTTGGTGGGTTTGTAGCTTCAACATTTTTAAGAGGTGTATCTTTTATTCAAATTCCAACTTCATTATTGTCTCAGGTTGATAGTAGCGTTGGTGGAAAGGTTGGAGTAGATCTGCCTAGAGGAAAGAACTTAGTTGGAAGTTTCTATCAACCAAAGAGAGTTTTAATTGACCCAAATGTTTTAAACACTTTAGATGAGAAATTCTATAAAGATGGTATGGGTGAAGTTATAAAGTATGGTTGCATTAGAGATAAAGATTTATTTAATCTTTTAAATAGTTTAAATACTAGAGAAGAAGTAATGGAGCATATAGAAGATATTATATATACATGTTGCAATATTAAAAGAATAATTGTAGAGAGAGATGAGAAAGATCTTGGAGAGAGAATGATTTTAAACTTTGGTCATACTCTAGGTCATGCAATTGAAAAATATTATGGTTTCTCAGAATTTACCCATGGAGAAGGTGTAGCTATTGGAATGTATTTAATTACAAAGCTTTCAGAGAATAAGGGATTAGTAAAAAAAGAGTTCTCAGAGGATATTAAAAATATTTTAGTTAGATATGGTCTTCCATTTGAAGTGGAGTTAGCAGATAAAGACGCTATAATTGAAACAATATCTTTAGATAAAAAGAATATGGGTAGTAGACTTAAAGTAATTATCATGAAAGAAATAGGTAATGCAGAAATTTATGATACTACAGTAGATTTCTTTAGATAGAACTTTAGATAAAAGGAGACACGTGTAATGGGAAGTCTTAAAATATATAATAATAAGCTAAACGGGGAAGCGAAGATTCCTCCTTCAAAAAGTATGGCACATAGGGCAGTTATATGTGCAGCACTTAGCAAAGATAAAAGTATAATAACAAATATAGATTTATCAGATGATATAATTGCAACAATAGATGGAATGAGAGCTTTAGGAGCTAAAATAGAAATCAGGGATCAAGCTCTAGAGATAATAGGATTAGATATAAATGAGGATTTTTCTACAGAAAGAGTTATAGATTGTAATGAATCAGGGTCTACTTTAAGATTTCTTGTTCCGATAGCTTCATTAAATAATTCTAATAATAGATTTATAGGAAGAGGAAATCTTGGAAAGAGACCTTTAGAGATTTATTATAATATTTTTAAAGAGCAAGGTATTAATTACTCATATAAAGAGAGTGAATTAGACCTTAAAACTAAGGGGAAATTAGCTGCAGGAGAATTTGAAGTCTTAGGTAATATAAGCTCACAGTTTATAACTGGACTTATGTTTACGCTACCACTTTTAGATGGAGACTCTAAGATAATTATAAAAGGCCCACTTGAATCAAAGGGATATATAGATTTAACTCTAAAAGCACTAGCTGACTTTGGAGTAAAGATAGAAAATAATGATTATAAAGAGTTTATTATAAAAGGAAATCAAAGCTATAGAGGTAGAGAATATAGAGTTGAGGGAGATTACTCACAAGGTGCATTTTTCTTATGTGCAGATGCTTTAGGAAATAAAGTTGTATGCAAAGATTTAGATAATAATTCTCTTCAAGGTGATCGAGAAGTTATAGAAATATTAGAGAGAATGGGAGTCTCCTTTAATAGAAATGAAGATGGAATAATTGGAGTTTCAAAGAGTTTAGAAGGAACTATTATAGATGCAAAAGGATGCCCTGATATAATTCCTATACTTTCAGTAGTTGCAAGTCTTTCAGAGGGAAAGACAGAAATTATAAATGCAAAGAGACTTAGAATAAAAGAATGTGATAGACTTAAAGCGATTAATCTAGAACTTTCAAAGCTAGGTGCTAAGATTGAAGAAAAAGAAGATGGATTAATAATTTACGGTATAGATGAATTTAAAGGCGGAGTAAATGTATGGAGCCATAAAGATCATAGAATTGCTATGATGCTAGCTATCGCAGCTACAGGATGCAAGGAAGAGATAATATTAGAAGATTATGAATGTGTATCTAAATCATATCCAAGTTTCTTTGAAGATTTTAAAATGTTAGGAGGAAGAGTAGATGAGTGGAATTTGGGGAAATAATTTAAAAATATCTATTTTTGGAGAATCCCACGGCGTAGGTATTGGACTTACAATAGATGGTATTCCTTCAGGCTTTCCAATTGATTTAGAAAGAATAAATTGTGAGATGGAGAGAAGAGCACCAGGTAGAAATAATTTATCAACTGCAAGAAAAGAAGGAGATAAAATTGAAATTCTAAGTGGACTATTTGAAGGAAAGACAACAGGTACTCCTCTTTGTGGAATGATAAGAAATAGTGATAAAAGATCTAAAGATTATAGCAAACTTAAAAGTTTAATGAGACCAGGTCACGCAGATTACACTGGTAATATAAGATATGATGGATTTAATGATTATAGAGGTGGTGGACATTTCTCAGGAAGAATTACAGCGCCACTTGTATTTGGTGGAGCTATATGTAAGCAGATTTTAGAATCTTATGGAATAAAGATAGTATCTCATATAAAGAGTATTGGATCTATAGAAGATGAATCATTTAATCCAGTAAATGTTAGTGATACGTTAATAGAAGAATTACCTAAGATGGAGCTTCCACTTATAAATAAAGCTTTAGATAATGATATAAGAAATGAGATATTATCTGCAAAATCAGAAGGAGACTCTGTAGGTGGTATTATAGAATGTGCAATTGTAAATATAGATGCAGGGATTGGTAATCCGTTCTTTGATTCAGTGGAGTCAACTCTAGCTCATCTATTATTTTCAGTTCCGGCTGTTAAAGGTGTTGAATTTGGTGAAGGATTTAATATAACAAAGCTTAGAGGTTCAGAAGCTAATGATGAGTTTTATTATGATGGAGATAAGGTTAAAACAAGAAGCAACAATAATGGTGGAATACTTGGAGGTATTACAAGTGGAATGCCAGTAATATTTAGAGTAGCCATAAAGCCAACAGCCTCTATATTAAAGAAACAAAATACTATTAATATAGATGAGAAGAGAAATGAAGAGTTAAATATTGAAGGAAGACATGATCCATGCATAGTACAAAGAGCAGTACCTGTTATAGAAAGTGTTGCTGCAATTGGAATTTTAGAACTTTTGAAAGGAAGATAGAAAAGATGGATGCTTTAGAAGGCTACAGAAAAGAGATAGATGATATAGATAGTGAGATTACAAGGCTATTTGAAAAGAGAATGAATGTGGTATTAAAGGTAGCAGAATATAAAAAAGCAAATAACCTTCCAATTTTTCATAAGGGCAGAGAAGATGTTGTAATTAAGAAAAATATAGATAGATTACAAAATAAAGATTATGCTAAAGAAATAGAGAAATTCTTTAATGGAATGATGGAAGTATCTAGAGAGTTACAAGGAAGAAAGCTAAATAGAGCAAAGGATGCCTTTAATGTAAAAGAAAGAGTTATATCAAAAGAAGATATAATAGGATTTCCAGGGCTTCATGGTTCCTTTAGTGAAGAAGCACTTTTAAAGTATTTTGGAGAAGAGAATAAGTCAGTAGCTTATACTGAATTTGAAGATGTATTTATAGCACTTAAAAATGGTGAGATAAATTATGGAGTACTTCCAGTTGAAAATTCATCAACAGGTGGAATAAATGAAGTACATGACCTTTTAGTAAAGTATGGATTCTATATAGTTGGAGAAGAAAGCATCAAGATAGATCAACATTTAATAGGTGTACATGGTTCAGAGTTTAATGATATTAAAGAAGTATATTCACATCCTCAAGGATTTAGTCAAACTAGCGAATTTTTAAAAGATTATAGTGATTTAAAACTTATTCCATATCATAATACAGCAACAAGTGCAAAGTTAATAAAAGATTTAAATGATAAAAGTAAAGCTGCAATTGCAAGTAGTAGGGCAGCTAATATATATGATTTAGATATAATAAAAGAAAAAATAAACAATGTAAAGAACAATTGCACAAGGTTTATTATAATAGGAAAAGAATTATTAAAAGAAAAAGAAGCTAATAAAGTAAGCATAGTATTTTCATTAGAAGATAAAGCTGGTACACTATATAGGCTTTTAAGACACTTTGCAGAAAATGATATAAATATGATAAGGATAGAATCAAGACCAACTAAGCATGATAAGTGGAAATATTTCTTATATATTGATTTTGAGGGAAGTCTTCAGAATAGTGAAGTAATAAAAGCTCTTAAGTTAATAGAAGAAAGTAGTGAATATTTTAAATTATTAGGATGGTATAAGAAAAGAATGGATGTGAAATGATGGAATTTTATGGACTTGTAGGAGAAAAACTTTCTCATTCCTTGTCTCCGGAAATTCATAAAGATATATTTAAAGAGCTTAATATTGAAGGAGCCTATAGATTATTTGAAATACCTAAAGAAAATATAGGGGATCTTTCAAAATCTTTAAGAACCTTGAGTATTAAGGGTGTGAATGTAACTATTCCTTATAAAGAAACAGTAATGAATTATTTGGATGAAATTTCTAGGGAAGCTAAGGAAATTGGAGCTGTTAACACAATTTTCAATAAAAAAGGTAAACTTTTAGGGTATAATACTGATTATTATGGTTTTAAGTATATGCTAGAAGATAAAGATATTACTGTACGCAACAAGAAGGTAACAGTTTTAGGTACTGGTGGTGCAAGTAAAGCGGTTGTAGCTTATCTTTTAGATGAAGGAGCTTTAGATATTAAATTAGTTAGTAGAACTAAAAAGCAATTATATAAAAATGAGAGTAGAATAGATGTTATAACTTATGAAGAGTTAGATGAAGTTTTTGGAGATGTTATTATAAATACAACTCCAGTTGGAATGTATCCAAAGATTATGGATTCTCCAGTTTCAGAAGATATAATTAAAAACTACGATGCTTTAGTTGATTTAATATACAATCCTTTAGAGACAGAGTTTCTTAAATTAGGTATTAAAAATAATAAAGTTACTTGTGGAGGACTTATGATGCTTGTAGGTCAAGCTATTAAAGCAGAGGAGATTTGGCAAGAAAGAAGTATTGATAAAAAGGTTATACTAGATATATATAAGAGACTTATTATAAAGTTTAAATAAGGAGTAGTTATGGAAAAAAGAGATAAAATTGTTATTATTGGAATGCCAGGATGCGGCAAGACAACAATAGGAAAGATTTTAGCTAAAGAATTAAATTACAACTTTTATGATATGGACCAATATATCGAAGAAACACACGGGAAATCAATAAAAGAGATATTTGCAAAGTCAGAGAATGATTTTAGAGATTTAGAGACAAAGGCATGTAAAGAGCTTATATTAAAAAAAAGGTGTGTAATTTCAACAGGTGGTGGAGTTATTAAAAGAGGAAACAATATAGATATATTAGGAGAATATGGAATTATATTATTCATAAATAGACCTATTGAAAAAATAGTAGGAGATATTGATATTTCTAGTAGACCATTGCTTAAAGAAGGTAAGGAAAGGTTATATAAGCTTTATGAAGAGCGATTTTATAAGTACAAAGAGGCTGCACATGTTGAGGTTATTAATGAAGGATTTTTAAGAGATACGATTAATCTAGCAAAATTTAAGCTTAAGGGAAAGATTAAGGAGTAGTAGATTAAAAGTATTAAGGTTATAAACTGATCAAAGCCAAGAAAAAGATAGTGGTGTATGAAAAAGAATTTTAGAATTACGAAGGTAAATACTTTTAGGGGTCTTTATTATATAAAAGAAGGGGCGATAAGGAGTTTATAAATAACTCTTTTCCAGAGTAAGATTGAAGGACTACAATAAAATTAAGAGACATTTATAAGATTGAATGAATCTTTAATTTGTTGTTTTAAAGATGTAAAAATGCATTTATAGATAGATAAATTAAAAAGTGTCTAAGGACTAGGATATGAAGTATAGCGGGAATTTCTAAGAAGTATTAATAAAAACACAGGAAATTTTGGAGGATATTTTATGATAATTATTATGAGTACAAATGCAAAGGCAGAAGAAGTAAATAAAGTAAGTAAATGCGTAGAAGGATTGGGACTTAGAACTAACATATCAAAAGGAGATTCACACTTAATAGTTGGAGTTATGGGAGATACTTCAATATTAGATCAAAATAAGCTTTTAAGATTTGATGGTGTAGAAAAGGTAGTTAAGGTTCAAGAACCATTTAAAAAAGCAAATAGATTATTTAAACCAGAAGATACAATAGTTGATGTTTTAGGAAATAAAATTGGAGGAGGAAACCTAGGTATAATGGCGGGGCCTTGTTCAGTTGAAAGTGAAGAACAAATTATTGAAATAGCAAAAAGTGTTAAAGCATCAGGTGCAAATTTCTTAAGAGGTGGAGCTTTTAAGCCAAGAACATCACCATATAGTTTCCAAGGGCTAGAACTTGATGGATTAAAGTTATTAAAAAAGGCAAAGGAAGCTACAGGTCTTCCTATAGTTACAGAATTAATGTCAACAGATTACATTGATGAGTTTGTAGAAAATGTTGATGTTATACAAATTGGAGCAAGAAACATGCAAAACTTTGATCTTTTAAAGCAAGTAGGTAGAACAAAGACACCTATACTTTTAAAAAGAGGGTTATCAGCAAGTATAGAAGAATGGCTTATGGCAGCTGAATATATAATGGCTGGTGGAAATGATAATGTAATTCTTTGTGAAAGAGGTATTAGAACTTTTGAAACTGCTACAAGAAATACATTAGATTTAAGTGCTATTCCAGTAGTTAAAAGGTTAAGTCATCTACCTGTTATAGTAGATCCAAGTCATGCAGCTGGATACTGGTACTTAGTTGAACCTTTAGCAAAGGCTGCAATAATGGCAGGAGCCGATGGGCTTATGATAGAAGTTCATAACGATCCAAAGAATGCTTTAAGTGATGGACAGCAATCAATTAAACCAGAAAGTTTTGAAAAATTAATGGAGAAAATAAAGAAAATAGCAGAGTTTGAGGGGAAAGTTCTTTAAAACTCCATTATTTAAATAGGGGGCGAATGAGAATATGAGAATTGTAATTGTTGGACTTGGAGTCATTGGGGGATCTTTTGGGATGGCTTTAAAAAATAATGGGTATAAAGATGTTTATGGAATAGATAAGGATATAAATACTCTAAAAAAAGCTAAAGATATGGGAATTATAAAGGAAGGTTATGAAGACGGAAGGCAAATTTTAAAAAGTGCAGACTTTATTATAATATCAATATATCCAAAGCTTATTTTAAACTTTATAAAAGAAAATAAAGATAATTTTAAAGAAGGTGCAGTAATTACAGATGCTACTGGAATTAAAGAAATGTTTATAGATGACATAGTGAAAATTCTTCCAGATGGAGTAGATTTTATTTTTGGACATCCAATGGCAGGGAGAGAGAAAAAGGGAATAGACTATGCAGATGATAAAGTTTTTAATGGGGCAAATTATATAATAACTCCGATTGAAAGAAATAAAGATGAAAACATAGAGCTTGTTGAAAACTTAGTTTATGATATTGGATTTAAGAGTGTAAAAAAGATAGGTTCAAAGTATCATGATGAAATGATAGCTTTTACAAGTCAGTTGCCACATGTTATTGCAGTATCACTTATAAATAGTGATGAGGAAGGTAGAGATACAGGTTCTTTCATTGGCGATAGTTATAGAGAGTTAACACGTATAGCAAATATAAATGAAGAGCTTTGGAGTGAACTTTTTCTAGGAAACAGAGAGAACTTACTAAGAACTATAGAAAAGTTTGATGAAGAACTTTTAAAAATGAAAAAAGCTATAGAAGATAACGATAAAAATATATTATGTGAGCTTTTTAAAAATGCTACATTTAGAAGAGAACAATTATGAAAAAAATTAAAGTAAAAATTTTATTTTCCTCTTTTTAAATAGCTTATAATATAAAATAATTATAAAGAAGAAATTCTAAAAGGATCAAACTTTTTAGAATTTCTTTTTTATTTTAATTAAATTGAGATTAGGTAGAAATAATCCATTGACATAATATAGCATATATAATAA
>NZ_JAIKTU010000023.1:0-29057 GCF_019753795.1 Clostridium sardiniense
TTCCTCCTGTTCCTGGTGTCTCTGGTTTCCCTGCTTCTCCACTATCACCCGGTAAATCTGGCGTTGACCCTTCCTCACCTGGTAAATCCGGTGTCGTTCCTCCTGTTCCTGGTGTCTCTGGTTTCTCTGCTTCTCCACTATCACCCGGTAAATCTGGCGTTGACCCTTCCTCACCTGGTAAATCCGGTGTCGTTCCTCCTGTTCCTGGTGTCTCTGGTTTCCCCGCTTCTCCACTATCACCCGGTAAATCTGGCGTTGACCCTTCCTCACCTGGTAAATCCGGTGTTGTTCCTCCTATGCTTGGTGGTGTACTTGGTTTTTCAAAATTTCCATTTGCCTTTATTTCTAGTGAAACCTCATTTATTTTATCCGTTAAATCACCTCTAACTAAATTTTGAAATGGTTTATTAGGCTTAAATGGTATTCCGCCAGAATGATACTTATAGAAATATAATTTTACTTCTTGATATTTATATTTTATTCTTAATTTTAAATCTTCATTTGGCTCACGATTAGATACAATATAAAATTCTTGTCCAACTTTAATATCTTTGTCCAATATCTCATTAGTATTAAAATCTCTTATCTCCATGTATTCAGGTAAGTTATCAAATATAAAGCTTCCCTTTCCCCCCAATGTTGATAATTTAGATGTACTCCAATATTCCTTATTTTTTTTAAATTCAAAATTACCAATTAAATCTAGTTTTCCTTGTTCAAATTTATCTATCTTTGAATGCTTCAATAGCTCATTATAATACAAATCGTCATTACCATTTCCATTAATATATTGATCTTTTCCATCATTTATATCCCATATTAACTTTTGGGTAATATACCTAGCTGTAAATTCTGTTAATTTATATTTCCTAGATAATCCATATGTATCTATTGGATATCCAGCAATTAATACAGCTGCTATCCTTTCCTTCTTCTCTTTTCCATACTGCTCTGTATATGGATCATTTGAATCTAAATAGCTTTCAATTCTTGTATAATATGTTTTTTCTATTTCATCCCCTTCCTTTATTCCCGGTATGTTATAATCTCGATTATAACAATAAACAATATTCTCCTCGCCATTTTCTCCATCAATAATCCTTAAATTATTTGATGATGCAATACTATATGCTTGATATAACTTTTTCTCACCATCCTCTTCACTTGGAAAAGCCTGAATTGAAGAACTTAATATCAACATCATCATAATACTAAGCATCTTATAAATTCTTGTTTTTTTTATCAAAATGAAACCTCCTAAATTAATATTTATACTTTATACCATCTTCATTCTATATTTACTAATTAAGTCTAATGAAATTACTGGATATCTATATGCTAAAATATCAACAATTCTTTCTTTTCATTGGCATATAACTCCATCATCATCTACAAAAAATACTGATTCTTCTGATGTCGATTTATTATAAGTGCAATATTTTTTTGGTTACCAAATATATTTATTAGAGAAAAACTAAAATAATAAAACTTAATTTATTAAATTTTTCACTATCCCTCCACTCTGTAATCTATCTTGTATTATTTATTAAAAGATATAAATTATTATCTAAAACCCTCTATCGATAGGATTACCATAATATCACATAAATAATAAAGTTTCAAAATAATTTATTGCTTTTATACACTCTTTAAAATTTAATTTTTTTTATTTTTATTTCTATTTTAAACATACTTTTATTTTTAAAATAAATAGGATTAATATTTTCTTTTTTTACTTTTTATGTATATTTTTATATAAATAATTAACAATACCTCAAATTTCCCATTGAACTTTTCTTTATTAACAAAAAAATTAATTTTTTATTAATAAAAATCTATCAGTTTAACCAAAACCATTACTTTAGTCCTATAAAGAGTCACTACTTACATTGCATATTAAGATATTCCATTTGCCATTCTCGCACTTCCTACTCCCCCATTAAAATGATTCATGTATTCTTTTAAACTCATTTTAGAATTAATTAAAACTATCATATGTATCTGCTAAACTGTTTATATCCATAAAAATCTCCTCTTGTTATGAAGATTGGCTACAAACCATCCTCAATTTTAACAAAAGGAGATTTTTTACTACATCTATAAAGCTCATCTGAGCAACTCCCATAGTAAGTGATTTTCATTAACCTTTTTGATAATATTATCTAGCTTACCTTAGTTAATTTTCCTTACTGTATGATTTTCCCAATCTAATTCAAAAGTAACTGTTTCTGACTTAAAACCATAATCTAAATTCGTACCTTTCCATTCTGTATCCCACAATATCCTATATAAATTCATTTGACGACCAAGTGAAACTTCTATTCTTGATTTTTTTGTCCCATTAGGTGCAGTTAATACAAGTCCAAAATTTGGAGAGAAACCTCCTGTTATTAAAGATGATAATTGATAATCTGGAAGGAAATTATCAGTACTTGTCCCAGAATATCTTGTTCGCATAAACATCTGATTTCCGTAAACCGGATTCCAAGAATTTATATTATATCCATCACGTGTTTCAGCAAATTCAGTCTTCCATGAAGCTACATTATTTGTATCTTTAAGTTGTACTGTATTATAATCAGGTTGAATATAACTTATAGATTTTGAAACAGCATAGTTAGCATTTAATGATGCTGAAGCTGAGGCCTTACCTGATGATTCTTTAGAAACATCTATTCCTCCTCCTATAGAATATGAAATAGAATTGGTTACGTCTTTATTGAAAATAGTATTTTTAGGAACGCTGTCTACTATTTTTACTGATTCATCTAAAGATTGGTTTTTTACGTCTACTGTATATTTAAATGGCCATTCCATAAATCCCTCGCGCTTAAACAGGCTCCTTATCTCTCTTTTTGATGGCATAAATCCTTTAAGCGAAAGAATAGTAGTCATCTCAGATGAAAATTTATCATCAATAAAGCTCGCATCTATTGTAACTCTTGAATCATCCTTAGTTGTAGCTGAATCTGTTGATGAATATTTCCTTATTTGTTTATCATTTTTAGTTATGACAGTAACATTTCCATTTTCCTCTCTTGTAAATTCTGAAGTACTTCCTAAGTCACTTGCTGAAACTACTTTTGTTCCGAAAAAGCTAGTTGATACTAAAGCTGATATTAGAATTGCAGTAATGATTTTCCTCGACTTCATAAATAATCTCCTCCTTTTTATAATTGACTTTATACATAAATATTAATTTATATTCCGAATTGATTAATATCATTTTTTTTAATAAAATAAAAAAAATCGAGATGCATATTATAAATTATGCATCTTAAAATACTATTTTTTCATTATCTGTTGTAAAAATACAAAAAAAAATGTAGAATTTATTTCTAATTATGTTAATATATTTTTTATTTGTTGTTATCTAATACTAACAAATATTAATTATTTTATAGAAAGGATTCGATATGTTTAAAGAAGAATTACTAGAAAGATCAGAAAGGCTTCAACTTAATATATTAAAAAAACTCTATTTGAATAACGGGAGAGTAGCTAAATACGAATTATACAGTACCCTTAATATTTCTCCTCCTACATTAAAATCACATCTTGAAAAGATTGATCTTTTACTAAGAAGTCATTATGATAATAAAGCTCAGGTACTCTACATACAAAATGACATTATTTTGAAATATGAAAATTATATTAATCTAGAACATTTGATGTCAATATGTATAAAAAATTCATTAAAATATAGCCTTCTAAAGTATCTATTTGAAAATAATCACAAACCATTAAGTGGTATAAAAATTTGTAATGAACTAAATATTAGCCTATCTACTTTAAATAGAAAAGTTTCTGAATGTAACTGTATGCTAAAGGAATTTGATATATTTATAAAAAACTATAGACTTGAAGGATCCAAAGCGCAGATTTCTTATTTTTTCTATTCACTTTTCGTAAATACTGGAATAACATCATCTAATCCCAATTTTATATTTAATAAATTACTTAACTTTTTTCATAAAAAATTTAATATTTCTTTTAATATAAAACAAAAATACTCATTATATATATGGACTATTATTATTAGTGAACGGAAATTCTTTTTTAGAAGAGATTGCTTTCATGATAAATTTCATAAAGATAATTTAAAGGATAATAATTTTTTTTTAGAACTTAAAACATTTTTTGAAGAAAATAATTTTAATAAAAACATAGGAGAATGTCTATCGTATACAACTATTTGTTTTATATTAAGTTTCAATATGCTTCCCATTGATTTTGTTATTAATAATATTAAATTTAAAAATAATATAGCTTATAAAAACTATGAGCTAATACTTAGTGAAATTGACAGATTATTTATTTATTCACCTAATAATTTTAATGATACATTAAAGTGTAATTTATTAAATATATGCTATAAACAATATTTTTTCAAAGGAATTTTCTATTCAAATGATTATATAACAACACAACATTATCTAAATGAATTTTCAAGCTATTCTCGATTAAAGTTCGTTGAAAAATTATTATTAAAAATACACACTTTAACAAATAATTATTATATAGATAATGAATATTTTAAATTTTGTACAATCCTTACTCTGAATTATATAAATGGCCATACTAAGTGCCCAATAACTATAGGAGTATTATCTCAAACAGAAAATTTAACTTTAACTTCTACAATTAATGATTTAAATAACGTCCTAAGAAAGAAATTTGATGTCATCGTAGAAACATATAATGAAAATAAAAAAAATTATGATTTAGTAATAAGTAATTTCAATCTAAAATTTAAATTTTTATCAAATAATTATGATAATATATACTCCTTCACAAATTTAGGTATAAAATATGATTTAGAAAATATAATAAAACTACTAAATAAAATAGAAGAAAAAAAATTAAAGAATAAATTCTAATACCATTTAGATAAAAATTTTTTTCTAAAATCCATAAAATAAGGGACTGCATAATAATGTATCTTATAAATAAATATGTATGTAATCTATATCTTACAACTTATGAGTTATTAGTGTATGGAATAAGTATGTTTTTCTATCCTTTTTCAAGATACACTTATTTTTATTTTAAAGAAATGATTTTAGGTGATTCAAATATAAAGATACCTTTATTTATATATTATCCATGTAAATTAGGTGTATTTGAGTTTTTATTAGCGTTTTCTATACATATTGGTGGATTGGGAATAATATATATGTTAATAGTTAACAATTATAAATATTATTTAGAGAAAAAATAATAAATAATTTAATATAAAAAAGTGTGTAGTAGCTTCATTCAGAACTATTACACACTTTTTTTATCTCCACCTTGATTTCATTTCAATAAAAAATACAAAATTATATATTTGTGCTTTTGAAATTATTTTACCCATCTATATCACATTACCATAAATTTAATTATTTTATAAGACTTGTATTTGTATTTTATTTCCTTTAAGCTTAAATAAAAACAAAGCAAGGGGGAATTTATTATGAATAATAAGAAAATAACTAGTTTTATATTGAGTGGAATACTAGCAATGTCTATAATAAATCAACCTATTTTAGCAAAAGCTAATGAAATTGCTAATAATTCTAAGCCTACTCTAGAAAAAAGTAATCAATCTAAAGAATATTATCAAAATATTATTGAAAATAGAGGCAAAATATTAACAACTACAGATTTTGATAAAATAAATAATATACTAATTCAAAAAGAAAAAAACAATGTAAAATTAAGTGATACAGAAATATTAAAATTAATAGTAAAGGCAATTAAAGAAAAAGAAACTAAACCTCAAGCTAGAAAATATAATATTTTTGATCAAAAAGTAACTAGACTCGAATTATCATTAACAGGTGCATATCCTCGTGAAGCTTTATTAGTTTTTTCAAATTCTAAAAAAGCAAATAAGGCAGCACAAAGCAGATATGTAAGCAAGCCTACTTCAGTTTTATATAAAGGAAACGGAGATGCTTTTAGACATGCTTATTGGAACGTTTTAAATCGTAGATCTGTGGGCGAATCTTTTGCTAAACTTTTTTCAGATGCTCATGAATCAGAAGAACCAAATGGTATCGATAAAACAATGGATTTAAGAAATAATAAGATAGGAATAGATTTAGGTAAATATACAAACAATCCAGAAACTGTTGTTAAATACGTTAATAACGGATGGCTATGGAGAATTGTAAATAATAAACTTACAGTTACTGATTCTAGTGGAAGGAAGTAAAATGACATGATAAAAAAAAATGTATTAGCCAGATTTATAATATTAATAACAATTATATTGTTTTCAATTTTAATATATTTTGCATTCTTCTCTAAAAACTATATAAATATAGAAATTAAAAACAATACAAATTCAACAATAAGTAATTTAAAAATAACTTCTAAATCGTTTAAAAGTGACATAAATATTCCATCAATAAAATCAAATGAAAAATATAAAGTTAAAATAGATCCAGAAAAAGAATTTACAGAAGGGGCAGCAAGCATTCAACTAGAGCATATTAACATACAAAATCAGAAAGAATTTTTTAGTGTAATAGGATATACAGAAGGATCCGCTGAAAATGTAAAAATAATACTCAAAAACTATGAAAACGGAAAATTACTTATCAATGTAAACGGAGAAGAAATGTATGGTGTAAGTGAGAAAGAAATGTACGGAGAAGAAATAAACACAAAACAAAATTAAACCAAATTAAAATAGATATAAAAATGAAAGAAATTATAAATATAAAAAAGCACTAGCTGTTATTTATAATCTGGACTCTCTGTCAAGGACACTTGAAAAAAAGAGTTAAAAGTTTATACAGTTAAAAGCTGACTTCGATATTGTGTCGAAGTCAGCTTTTTTAATCCGTATTGGCAGCGCTCTTCATTATAATATTTCATATATTTTCTAATAACTTTTTTAGTTCATCTAATGTTTCACAATTCTTATAGTCTACCTCATCTTTCATATGCAAAAAAATGATTCTTGTAGTGCATTATCCCAACAGTTTCCACAACGAGACATTGATTGATTAAGTTTATACTTCTTAAGCAAATTTTGGAATTTTGGGCTAGTATAATGGCTTCCTTGATCTGAATGAATAAATGCATCTTCTGGAATGTTAAAGTTCAATTTTTTAAATAATATCTTTACTGTATCTAAAACTATATTAATATGGAGACTATTAGAAATGTTATATGCCAAAATTTCATTAGTGGAACTATCTTTTATGGTCGATAAATAAGCCATAGAGTTATTTTTATATGGCAAGTATGTTATATCTGTAAGTAGTACTTTTCCTGGTATTTCTTGTTTGAATTTTCTATTTAATTTCTGTTCAAGAAGCATTTTAATCGTTCTAGGGACTTTATTAAAGCCCTAGAATTGAAGGCTTTAAGAATTATATTTCTAGATTTTAAATCAGATTTTTCTTTAATTTAATAATTTCTAACTCCTATAAAAATTTTTTACTTACTACTAATCACCTCTAAATTTTATTGTACGTAAAAAGAACGTATATAGATAGACTCTTTTTTATAAGTGTCTACTATATATGTTCCAGTTTATAATAACTAACCCTTTTTTAATTTTCTATTATTGAATTACTACTATACTAAAGCTTTAACCCATTTTCCTGACTTTAACCTTGCAAACTCAAACACTATCTTAACTATTTCTTCTAAACAAATTAAGAAGTATACGACTGTTACAGGAACATTTAATATAGTGGCACCTATAAATGCTATAGGAACTGCAAAACACCATATAGTTCCTGCTTGTACTAACATTGAATAGGTAGTATCTCCACCACCTCTAAATACTCCAACTATCATTACAACATTAAAGAACCTTATAGGACAAAATAGTGCCATTATATGAAGTACCTTCATAGTGTCACTATAAGTTTGCGCTGTTACATTAAATGGTGCAATTATTACTTTAGCTAAAGCCCATATTGCTATTCCTATAACTAGTCCTATTATAGGTGATACTAATCCTATTTTTTTAGAATAATCTACAGCAACCGCTTCTTCATCTGCACCAATTTTATTTCCAACCATAATTGATGCAGCTGTTGCAAGTCCTATACAAAGAACCATAAACATATTATTTAGTGTAGTAGCTATCTGCATAGTTGCAACTGCACTTGTCCCAATTTGTGCATAAGCAATTGAAAATGCAGTCATTCCAAAAGACCAAATAAGCTCATTCAAAATTGTTGGAGTTGCTGTATTAAAGTATCTTCTAACAAAATTTCTATCAAAATTAATCATTTCTTTTAAACTTGCTGCTACTCTATTTTTCTTTATATAAATAGCAGATATTATAAATACCATCTCTATTCCACGAGCTATCATAGTTGCAAGTGCCGCTCCGTTTACTCCCATCTTTGGCATTCCTAAATTTCCAAAAATAAATACCCAGTTTAAAAACGCATTACTTAAAACCCCAATTAAACTTGCATACATAGGTATTCTTGGCTGTTCTGTGCTTCTTAAAGCTGAGGAGAATGCCATAGTTAGATTAGTAAATATATAACTCATTGATACTATTCTAAGATATGATGCACCAAGCTCTATTACCCTTGGATCATTTGATAAAATCCCCATTATTTTATCTGCAAAAAATAAAGCTCCAATTCCAAATATTATTGTTGCTACGAAGCCAACAGATATATTAAGACCTAGCATACTCTTTATATTTTTCTCATCTCTCTTACCCCAATATTGAGCCATAAATACACTAGCACCCGCGTTTATTCCCGTTAATGCTAACATAAAAATAAAGAAATATTGATTAGCTAGTCCAACTGATGCAATTGCGTCTTCCCCAAGCTTTCCAATCATTAAGTTATCAACTAAATTTAATGAAGAGGTAATAAAACTCTGTAAAGTTATTGGTAGTGCTAATGTTATCATAGTTTTAATAAACTTTTTATCTTTAAGTATTTCTTTCATATTTCCTCCCTTTCTAGACAAAAAAAGAGCACACGGGTAGTCTAGCCGCCCATCTGCTCAAATCTAACTAAAATATTCTATTAACTATGCCATTAATTATTTTCTAATAATTAATAAATTATGTCAATAGTAAATAATCAATTAATATTTCATTGATTATTTATGACTAATTGTAAATTTATTTATCTAGTTGCTTTTTATACAAAATATGTATCTTTATAGAATTAAGGTTAAAGAAAGTTTATATCAATTAAGTAATTGATATATAAAAAATCATTTTGTATTATTTTACATATTTTATATTATTTTCATAATATTATTTTACTTAAAATTTATGAAAAAATATGATATTTCCATGATTCTTATGCAAATTTATTAGCTCTCTTATACATTTTTTTATTTTCAAATATAATTTATTCTCTCTTCCTCTCTTCCACTTAACTTTTTTTAATTATTGCTGTACAATATATTAGTTGATTTCAATCAATTTTTACAAAAGGTGGTGATTTTATGGTAATGCAAAAGCTTTTAAGCAAGACTAGGCAAGCTATAAATGATTTTCAGTTAATTGAAGATGGAGATAAGATAGCTGTTGGTTTATCAGGAGGTAAAGATAGTCTAACATTATTGCACATATTAAAAGCATATCAACGTTTTTCTCCACAAAAATTTGATCTTATTGCTATAACTTTAAATCCTGGAGATGTTGATAATAGCCCATTACATAAACTTTGTGAGAATTTATCTGTTGAATTTCATGAAATTCAAACAAATATAACTGAAATTGTATTTGACATTAGAAAAGAGAAAAATCCTTGCTCTTTATGTGCTAATTTAAGACGTGGTGCATTAAATGATAACGCTAAAAAACTTGGCTGTAACAAGGTTGCTCTTGGTCATCACAAAGATGATGCTATAGAAACTTTAATGCTTTCAATTAGTTATGAAGGAAGAATTAATTGCTTTTCACCAAAAAGTACAATGGAAAAATATGATGTAACACTGATAAGGCCAATGGTATACATAGATGAATCTATGATAAGAAAGGCTGTACAACTTTATAATTATCCAGTTATAAAGAACCCTTGTCCTGCTGATGGAAAAACAAAGAGACAAGATATAAAAGAACTTATACGTAATATGGATAAACAGATCCCAGGTTTTAAAAAGAGTCTATTTGGTTGTTTAAATAATTCAGAGCAGTTATTTATATGGGATAAAGACAAAGTTAGGAGGATTTAAACTTGTCTAATTTAATTAACAATAAAGGAAAAGCTATATTCTTTATGATATTAGCCTCTTTCTTTTTTACAACTATGAATATGTTTGGTAAGCTTGCTTCTGGCGTTACCCCTTACCAAAAAACTTTTTTAACAAATGCTGTAGCAACGGTAATTGTTTGTATAATTATTTTTAAAAGAAAGGCATCATTTTTAGGTCATAAAGGCAATAGAAAATATCTATTTCTAAGAGGAATAATGGGTACTGTATCTATATGTGCATTTTATTTTTCTTTAGATTATTTATTATTATCTGATGCAACTATGCTAAATAAATTAAGTCCTTTCTTTGCAATTATTTTTTCATTTCTTTATCTAAAAGAAATGATTACAGGAAAGCAATTGATATTTTTACTTTTAGCTTTTGGTGGTAGTTTATTTGTAATAAAACCACATTTTGACGCTTCAATAATCCCATCACTTATGGGAATAGTAGCTGCTGCCTGTGCAGGTCTTGCATATACTATGATTAGGGTTATTGGTAATAAAGAGGATTTCTTTACTGTTATACTATCCTTTACAGGAATTGCAACAATAGTTTGTGCTCCATTTATGTTTATTGATACAGATGGTCTTACAACACCTAATATCATATATATGATACTTGCTGGTCTTTGTTTTGTTCTTGGACAAGTGTTCTTAACTCTTGCCTATAGAAATGCACCAGCATCTGAAATATCAATGTTTGATTATGTAGGTCTAATAATAGCTGCAATATATGGATTTATATTATTTAGTGAAATTCCAGATATCTTATCAATAATAGGATACATAGTAATTATATTAGCCTCATTCTTAAACATAATTGTAAAAAATAAAAAAGCTTAAAAATAAAACTCATCATCTATATAGATGATGAGTTTTTATATTTCTCTTAAAAATGTACTTGAACTAATAATAGAGCTCCTGCAAATACCGTTATAATAATCATTAAAGGCATTATAAACCTTAGCCACTTATTATAGGTTACATCAATCATGGCTAATGTGGCCAGTATAAGCCCCGTTGGTGCTATAAAGGATATTAATCCTTGACCAAATTGATATGAGCTTACTATTACGTCTCTTGGAAGTCCTACAGTATCTGCAAGTGGTGCCATAATAGGAATAGCTAAAACAGCAAGACCTGAAGATGATGGAATGAAGAATCCTAATATAACAAATATTACAAGCATTAATATTATAAATATTGATCCATTCATGCCCTTAACTGATCCTGAGAAGAAATTAAGTAATGTATCTGAAATTTCTCCATTTTCAAGAATTAAGTTTATGGATCTTGCAACACCAATTACAAGTGCAACTCCAACCAAGTCACCAGCACCAGCTATAAAGTTATTTACAAATTCTTTTTCATTTAAATCTGATATAAACCCAAGTATTATACCAACAACAAGGAATAGTGCAGTCATCTCTGTGAACCACCATCCTCGCATTGAAACACCATATATCATTACAACAAAAGCTAATGCGAATATAATAAGCATTAATTTTAATCTAAATGTAAACTTAGGTACATCCTTTGCTGATTCATGTAGGAATTTACCTTCAATTTCTTGCTTTTGATCGTATATAAGTGATTTACTTGGATCGTTCTTTACTTTATTAGCATACTTAACTATATAAACAAGAGTTATTACAGTAGCTATTACTAATCCAACTCCTCTAAATACTAATCCTTCTGTAAAATTAATACCTGCTGAATTGGATGCTATAACTGATGAAAATGGGTTTACTGTTGAGAACATAGTTCCTATAGATGAACCCATATATATAGTAGCTATACATACTATAGCATCATATCCTGCCGCCAAGAATATTGGCATCAATATAGGATACAGAGCTATAGTTTCTTCTGCAAGACCAAAAGTTGTTCCTCCAAGTGCTATTAAAATATTCAATAATATAATTAGTAAATATTCTTTACCCTTAGTAGCTTTTGAAAGACTTGCAATACCTGCATTAAATGCTCCTGTTGTATTTAAAACACCTATTACCCCACCTATTATTAAAATAAACATTATTATATCTATTGTGTCATATGTACCTTGTATTGGGGCTTCTATTATTTCAGCTATACCTTGAGGCTTCTGCTCAACTTTTTCATATGTATCTGGAATAGCTATAGGCTTATTTATACTCTCGTCAACAAACTTATCTAAGCCAATCTTTATTCCAAGCTTATTTAGAGTATCTTGAGTCGCTGGCTCAGTACTTGTTTCTCCATGAGGTGTAGTTATTGTAAAGTTCTTATCATCTTTATTATAACTTAGCTTTGCATATGCACCAGCTGGAACTATGTAAGTTAATACAGCTGATAATATTAAAACAATAAACAAAACTGTAAAGGCTGTTGGAAAGCTTAATTTTTTCTTTTTCTTCATCAATACTCCTCCTTAGTTTTTATAAAAATTAATATATATATATAATTGTTACAATTATAGCAAGATATATTAAATAAACCATGAACATGAAAAAGAATTTACTTGAATTTTTATTCATTAAGATTATAATAATAAAAAAGAATTGAAGGGAGTGATATAATTATGAAAAATATAGTTTTAGCCGGTGGATGTTTCTGGGGAGTAGAAGAATTTCTATCTAGAATTAAAGGTGTTACTGAAACAGAAGTAGGTTATGCAAATGGTAGAACAGAAAACCCAACTTATGATGATGTATGCTATAAAAATACGTATTTTGCTGAAGTATGTAAAGTTACATATGATGAAAGTATATTATCCTTAAAAGAGTTATTAAATGAGTTTTTTAAAATAATAGATCCAACAGCTCTTAATAGGCAAGGAAACGATGTAGGAAGCCAATATAGAACAGGTATATATTATTTGGATTCCTCTGTTATACCCACAATTGAATCTGTAATAAATGAAGAACAACAAAAATATAGCAAAAAAATTATCACAGAAGTTAAACCATTACAAAACTACTATAAAGCTGAAGAGTATCACCAAAAATATCTAAAGAAAAATCCTAATGGATACTGTCATATAAAATTAGATTAACCTAATTTTATATATAATAATTTAATTTTTATATATTATGCAGATACCTAATATAGATAATAAGTATTATCTGTATTAGGTATTTGTTTTATAACTTTTTTTTATTTATTTTATACTGTAAATCTATGGTATACTTGTATAAGTTAATTTAAATATAAATTTTTATACATTCTAAAGGAGTCTTTTTATGTACTACGATTACCATATGCATTGTGACTTTTCTGCTGATTCTAAAACACCGATGATAGATATGGTAGAAAAATCAGTAGCCCTTGGCCTTAAAGAAATTTGTTTTACTGATCATGTTGATTATGACATAATTGGTAATCCAAATGTAAAGATAGATTATACTAAGTATTTTAATGCTTTAGAGTACTATGCAAATAAATATAAAGATAGAATCTCTATAAAAAAAGGAATAGAAATGGGACTTCAGGATCATATTTTGGATAAATGTTCTAGGGATATTAAATCCCATAAATTTGATTTTGTAATAGCATCAATTCATTCAATAGATAAGCTTAAGCTATTTACTGGAGATTTCCATAAGGGAAAATCTCAAAAAGAGGCTTATGAAAAGTATTATAAAAGATTGCTAAGTATAATTACTAACTATAAAGATTAAACCGGAATTTATTAAAATATAATACTTACTTTTTATATAACTATAGAAATTATTTTCTATAGTTATATTTTTTATCGAATTTTATGGTAAATTTTTACTTAACTTATAAATCTTTTATGTTACATATGTTGCTAAACTATTATTCTCATTCAAAAATTACTATTATATATTTTTATCTAAACTCGCCTTATATCTACGTTCATCTAGCATATTCAGCCTTAAATATATAACTTTTTCTTCAAACAAATTCAAAATATGTAACAAAGCTTTTACTTACCTACTATACACCGCTGTAATTCTTAATAAACATTCAATTTTTTTGAAACTTTATCACTTAAAATGTATTTTTATTATTAATATTAAGTTTTTTCATATCTTTATTTGAATATATTTAGGTTTATACATTTTGCACCTCTAAGTATATAGTATTATCATTAAATCATGGTTACAGAACAAAAGAATATATAAATTTTGTGCCCCCTTTATTAAATATAAATTTATATAGATTTAATCCCTAAAATTACATGCTTAATAAAAAAAGCTGCTTTAAAATTACTTAATAAAGTAAATTTAAAACAGTTTTTTTTATTTATTCATTACCTGTTTCATTTCAAGTGGAATATCTATTTCTATATAAAAATCTTTGATTACTGAATTTTTATTAAGCTTTTCTAACTTAAATTATATATTTTTCTATATACGAAAAAGATCTAGAAATCCCCCAATTTCTAGATCCTTTATAATGTATAATTTGTGCACTGTTATAGCTTTTAAGCTAACTTTTCTCCCATCATTACCCCCATAGCTGAAGCCATCATAAGACCTCTAGTCCATCCACTAGAATCTCCTAGACAGTATAACCCATTAATGTTTGTTTCAAAATTCTCGTCTATTATAACCTTATTGCTATAGAACTTAATTTCTGGTCCATATAGAAGAGTTTCCTCACTTGCAAAACCAGGAACTACTACATTTAATGACTCTATAAAGTTTATTATATTAGTCATTGTTCTATATGGTATAGCTGATGTTAAATCTCCTGCTACAGCATCTGGTAATGTATACCTAACATTTGATCTATCAAGCTCTTTTTGCCATGTTCTCTTTCCTGCTAATATATCTCCATATCTTTGAACTAGTATGCTACCATTACCAAGCATATTTACAAGTTCTGCAACCTTTTTACCATACTCTATTGGCTGGTTAAAAGGTTCTTCAAAGTTGTGTGAACTAAGTATAGCAAGGTTTGTATTATTTGACTTCTTATCTTTGTATGAATGACCATTTACTATAGCCATATTATTATCATAATTCTCTTGTGATACAAAACCTCCAGGGTTTTGACAGAATGTTCTTACCTTATCCTTAAATGGTGCTGGATATCCTATAAGTTTTGATTCATATAAAACGTTGTTTACACTCTCCATAACTTCGTTTCTAAGCTCAACACGTACCCCAATGTCGACAGTTCCAGCTTTATGTGCTATATCATGATCTATACACATATCCTTAAACCAGTCAGAACCTTTTCTTCCTGTTGCAACAACAACTGTGTCTGAGGAGATATCTTCATCTTTAGTTCTAGTTACTGAATCCGTTACCTTAACCCCTTTAATTTTTCCATTCTCTATTATTAAGTCCTTTACTGAAGTATTAAACTTAATTTCTATTCCCTTTTCTAATAAGTGCTCTTGAATCTTCAAATAAATTTCTTGTGCTTTTTCTGTTCCTAAATGTCTTATAGGACAATCTACAAGTTTTAAATTTCCTTCAATAGCTTTTCTTCTAATTTCTTTTACCGCTTCAGGATTATCTAATCCTTCTACCCTATTATCTGCCCCAAATTCAAGATATATCTTATCTGTGTAATCTATGTATTTCTGAACTAAATTGCCCCCTATAAGCTCTGGTAAATCTCCTCCAACTTCATAGTTAAGTGATAGTTTTCCATCTGAGAATGCTCCTGCCCCTGAGAATCCTGTAGTTATATGACAATATGGTTTACATGAAACACATTTATTTGTCTTTTCCTTTGGACAACTTCTCTTATCTATGCTTCTTCCTGCTTCTATTAATAATACTTTCTTATTTGGCTCTCTTTTATTTAATTCTAGAGCAGTGAATATTCCCGCTGGCCCTGCTCCCACTATTATTACTTCATAATTCATAAATAAACATCTCCCTTATCATAAACGAAATAATATTAAGTGATCCTATAGCCAAGAGCTTTTTACGGAAGCTCGGTAGAAACATCTCCCCTTATTAGAGATTTATACAGGCCTTAATGTTCGATTTTTCTGTTTTAATTAACCCTTATATGGAAATTGTAATCTAGATTAAATAAAAAATCAAGCTTTTTACGAATTTTATTTTAATTATTTTTACTATTATACGTATATATTGATCGTATTTTCTATATTATTATAAAAGAACTCTCTATAAAGTTTAGTATTCCTTTATAGAGAGTTCTTTCACCTTTTGAAAACTAATCAAGGAAAACATCTATCATAATACCTGTTGTAATATATACTAATATAAGTCATATTACTTTACATGCAACAAGATGCCTATGAGTTTGGAAGAGTAACCTTTTTCAAAGTTTTAATATATAATTTTTCTAATAATGGAATGATGTCCTGTTTTGAATCTGAAGCTATTTTTCTTATTTCTAATTCAATTCCTTTATCATGTAATTTCTTAAATGCTTCTATATCTTGTTCATCTACTGATACTGCATTTGTAATTTGTTTTTTACCATATTTAAATGACATTCCTCCAATATTAACACTCCTAATATCAACACCTTGGTCTACCATTCTTAAAACATCTATTGGGTTTGTGAAAAGAAATAATACCTTATCATCTAAATATTTAAGATCATTGTATACTCTTACTGCTTTATCAACATCAACAACGTGCGCCTTTATCCCTGGAGGCACTACTTGTGTTAATAAAGTCTTTCTTATTTCATCATTTGCAACCTCATCATTACAAACTATTATTCTATTACAACCTGTTTGCTTACTCCAAATTGTAGCTACTTGTCCATGTATTAATCTATCATCTATTCTTGCTAAAACTATTTTCATTATAAATCATCCTCCTCAGTATAATTCTTATGTCTATATTTTTAATAGCAAAACTCATGCCAAAGTTTATTATAAAATAAAAAAAATTGTACAAACTAACTATAGCCTTATAATTTAGCTATAAAAAATTTGTACAAATTTTTTATTGATACGCTTTTTTATATTTCTGATACAGTTCTAATACTATATTAATATACTTCTTATATTTTTGATACTATAATAATACCATCTCTGTAATGTAATATATTTCATCTTCACTTATTTCTAAATTTAATGATTCTTTGAATATTAAACAAGCACTTCTAATTTTATTTACTATATTATAATCAAATTTGCCTCTATCATCCATATATACTAATTCATCTTTAAGAAGTACTCTCTCTAATGCACAAGCTGTATGAAGGGCTATTCTAAGCTTCATTGAGTTAATAAAATCTCTCTCCAATTCACTTTCTAACATTTCTATAAACTCTAAAAGAAGATTAATAATTTTATCTGGATTTAAATAAGTAATAGTTTCTTTTAAACTGTCGTAACATAAATTATTTAATACAATATCCTCATGAGCACTATCTTCTATACTAATACTTTCACCTTTAAATATATTTTCTATTATTTTTTCTCCTGTTCCTGATATTAAACTTTCAAGTGATATAAATGGAATATTCATTTTAGGATCGATGACTCCAACTACAGCTAAAACTTTATTATTCTTAGATATATTATTTATTTTATTTTCATGATCCTTTATACCTATTGGGATAACTTCAATCTTTTCCTCAGATATATTATGAACAACATCCTCAACTAATCCCTTTAATTTAATTGCCGCACCTTTACCACTAGAACATATTGTTACAATTACACCATTTGATTTATCATTGTTACTTGTCTCTTTGGTATTGACACTGTACCCCTTAAATGCCCTTAAATATTGATACAATCCCTCTAAATCAACATCATTTAATGAAGACTTTCTTGCAGCTTCTAATACAGTAGGAGTAGATACCATATCTAATGTTCTTATCTTTATTCCCGTATTTTCATAAATTATATTTCCAAAACTATTAAGAGATCCCATATCAACAAGTAGCATTACACCTTTTCCTCTATCAATCTCTTTAACCTTTTGAGTAACTAATTCCAGTGTATCCTTCGGACTTATTTCAAGTGGCATATCAACCGCAAGTATATTGTCACTATCAAATAATTTTATAGCCACATTAACCATACTACTTGCAGTGCTACTTCCATGGACTGCAACTACTACACCAATTTTTGCATTAATATCAGTTTCTTCTATTGATGTTAATAGTAAAGTTATATACGTAACCTCTCCAGTTGGAATTGTAGTCTTAAAATATTGTGATGCTCTTTGGCATATCTCCTTTGATAATTCATATTCTTCTGGATAATCTGCTATAAGCTCTTCCATCTGTTCATAATCCGGCTCTATATTTTTATTTAATCTATTAAAAAATGCACTCATATGCAGACTCATAGCATAAATAAATCTTTCATTATATTTTCTTCCAAGCCTCTCCTCAGCTAAATCTTTAATTTGCTCAACAAAAGCTATTATATTTTCATCAACTATTTTTAATAGACCCTGTCTTGAATATTTATCATTTTTTAATTTATCATAGAAGCATTTTATATGAACTGTTATATCAGTTGTAATAAATTTATTTATTGCATCTTCATCCATACCCTCTTCTCTAAGTACAGAGGCCTTATCCTCTATTATCTTATATAAATTAAATGGTGGCTCATAATTACTATTCTCTTCAAGTTTTATTATACTTTTTTCTGGGTTTATTATAAGATCTGATGGTATTATATTTAGTATTTCTTCTTTTTCTTTTATTTTAGAGCTTATTCCAATAAGTCCACTTTGTATATTATTTGGCATCATTTTTAAATTAATATCAATATATCCATCCTCATTTATACTGTTTAGGAATCCCTTAGCACATAAAAGTTGTATATTAGATTTTAATTGCCCTATATTACCAAAAGTTGTACTCCCTATAAGAGCCTTTATTCCTTCAACAGATATCTTTATCGGCTTATTTACTCTAACAGCTTCATTATGTAATAAATGCTTTATTATTTCTATTTTATCTCTAACAGATCTCTCTTCAAAACTTGGTATTCTAACTGTCATTGGAATTCTTCTAACAAATGTATTAAGAAGCGTTGATGCTGGATCTTCAGTTGTAGCTCCTATGATTAATACATTTGCTTTTCTTTTTCTTTCAGTCTCTCCTAGCTTATTATATGTACCTGTATCCATAAAATAAAATACCATTTCTTGACCCTCAGGAGGTAATCTATGTATTTCATCTAAAAATAGAATTCCACCATCTGCCTTTTGAACTATACCATCTTTTTCAGTGTCAGCTCCTGTAAATGCACCTTTAACATGTCCAAATATATGTGATAATAATAGTTGTGGAGTATTGTAATAATCTGCACAATTGAACACTATAAATGGTGAATCTTCTTTAAATCTTCCTATATATTTTGCATAGCTATACATTCTATTTGCAAACAAGCTTTTACCAACTCCTGTTGGTCCTACTATTAATGTATGTAACCCATTTGGAGGATAAATTATAGCTGCCTTTGCTTGCTCAATTTGTGTCTTTAAGCTAGTATCATATCCTATAAGATAATCAAAAGGTGATTTATTCTCTTCTTCCTCCTTTTGTTTATTAAGTAATGATTTTATATCATCAATCTCTGTAATATCTTCAGAAAGTCTAACATCAAATATCTTTTGAAAAATTTCTCTATCAAAGTATCTAACTGGCCTACATTTAATCTTTATTGCTTTTTTATTTCTACAAAGCTCATTTAGTTCCTTACTTACATTATTTCTTAATATATCAAGTTTATCTCCAATATCTTGTGCACTTACTCCTATATTTTCATCAAGGTCCTCTTTCTTATATCCCAAACAAACTTCATTTAGGTAACTATAGATCTTTTCTATTCTTTTCAATAATAGTCCCCCTTTCTTTAAATAAAAGTTATACTTAAATCGATTTTAACCCTTGTTCTTAATGTCTTTCAATTTATTTGTAAAATATACAAAATATTTTACCTTTTGTCAATATTTTAGACTTATATTATGTAAAGTAATCTATTTAAAATAAGTGCTACATTAAATACCACTTCCTTAATATAAGTATATTTGTCCCTTTATTATATTAAAACCTTAACACTTTTCCTCATCTTCCTTAATATATGCATCTTTATATATATTATTAATTTTCATATTAACTATTTTTATACTAATAATTTTTCAAGGGACATTCCTATAATTACTTCAACAAGACTTAAAATAACATTTAAAAGTAAATTAGATACCCTAATATGTATTCTCCTAAGTTTTAACATACTGGCTGTTTCACATTAGAAAGTGGAGAATACTGTAAGTCCTCCCTTAACTCCTGATGTTAAAATATCTTTGTATTTGAAGATATTAAGTTTCCTATTATATTTTCAGTTAATATACCATAGGGAAAGTTTGCTTCAAATAATTTCGATACATTTATAGATATTATTATTTTATATATTTTGCAAATACTATATTTATTATAAATTGTATTTAGCAATATTTAAATTTGTTATATACATATAGCAAAATACTTACTACTTACATATTAATTATAGTAATAGCACTAACTAAGGAGGAGGATAAAGTGAGTATTAAACCCCTTATTGGTATTTCTGCATCTTTAACTATAGATACTTCTGAAAAGATGGCAGGCCGTAGAATTATTTCTCTAAGTGAAAATTATGTTAATGCCATTTTAAATGCAGGAGGATTTCCTTTCATTTTACCAATTAATAATGACATTAATGTTATAAAAGAATATGCAAAATTCTTAGATGGTTTGCTTCTTTCAGGCGGTTATGATGTTGATCCATTAAATTATGATGAGGATCCAAACTATAAATTAGGAAGAACCATTAATGAGAGAGATGAATTTGAAATTAAACTAATAAATGAATTTGAAAATTTAAATAAACCTATCCTTGGTATTTGCAGAGGAAATCAAATATTAAATGTAGTCCACGGTGGAACAATATATCAGGATATATCTTTAATAAAAGGAAGCTTTATTAAGCACGATCAAGATGCTTTTGAATATGATGGAACCCATAGAATAACTATAGAAGATGGTACTAAATTAAAGAGAATACTTGGTAAAAATTCTTTAGTTAATTCTTATCATCATCAAGCAATAAAAAATGTTGGAGAAGGATTAAAAATTGCTGCTATATCTAACGATAATGTTATAGAAGCTATAGAAAACACAACTGGTTCATTTAAGCTTGGAGTTCAGTGGCATCCTGAAATGATGTTTTATAAATCCAAAGACATGAGTAATATTTTTAGATATTTCCTCCTTGAGTGCAAAAACAACAAAAATAAATTAATATAATAAATAAAGGGCAGTGTACACTTAATTTTTGCACACTGCCCTTTTTCTACTAAGAAATCACTATAATATACGTAAATAGTATACTACTTAATCTTCATATCTTTCTCTCTCAATATCATCTAATTTTTCTAAGAGATCTTTCTCTACCTCTTCAATTTCAATATTTATGTCAGCTATTCTACTTATACTATCATCTATTTTATAAATTAAGTTTTTAACTTGTTCTTCATCCATTGATATTTTATTTTTAAATTCATCAACAAACATAGAACCTATTTTCTCATTACTTTTTCTAATTACTATATTTAGATCATCAATTTCATTCTTTAAATCTCTTATCTTCATTTTTGTTTCTATTTTTAATGCAGTGCTCTTTGATAGTGATGTTACATTTTTTGTAGCAGTATCAGCTAATTCTTTCATACTATCTAAAAAATTCATATCTATCCCTCACTTAAATAAACTTCTACTTTTATTATATAATCGTGATTTTATTTTGCTTATATAATTACTAATAAGATACACTATTTGTCTTTGATTACTTCTACTAGTCCTACCAACTTGTAATTTATATTAAATTTTAGTACATTTTTACATATAACTCTTTATTAAATTTTTAAATGAGTTAATATTATTAGAAATAAGTTTATTTATAATTTCCTTTGGAGGTGTACTAATATGCTTAAAAATTACTATTTACTAGAACCAAATAAAAGTTTAAACACAAAATGTGATATTGAAAATTATTGTATGGATTTTTTTCAAAAACTTAAACACAAAGTTAAAATTCTAGATAAATCTAGTACCTTTAAAATCTACATAAAAGTAGATAACACAAAATATTCAGTACAGCAAAGAGTATTAAATGCTAAATCTTATCAAAGCAAACTACCAATAAGTGATAACTTTACTCCAATACTTGGAGCGCAGCAATTAATAATTGAGAAAATATAAATAAAGAAGTATAAAAAAGATAGCATGTTTAGTGTACATGCTATCTTTTTGATGTGTGGTTATTTATATTAGTTTAGTTAGTTATATATTTAATTAATTGTGATTATAGTTCGTAGAACATCTTCATATCATCTTCTACGTTTGTAATTCCTCCAATACCAAAGTTTTCAACTAATACTTTAGCTACATTTGGTGAAAGGAATGCTGGTAATGTTGGTCCTAAGTGTATGTTCTTAACACCTAAGTGTAATAATGATAATAATACTATTACAGCTTTTTGTTCATACCAAGCTATGTTATATGATATAGGCAATTTATTTACATCATCTAATCCAAATACTTCAGCAAGTTTTAATGCTATTACTACTAATGAGTATGAGTCATTACATTGTCCTGCATCTAATACTCTTGGAATTCCGTTTATATCTCCAAGGTCTAATTTGTTGTATTTGTATTTAGCACATCCAGCTGTTAATATTACAGCATCTTTTGGTAACTTTTCTGCAAATTCTGTGTAGTAGTTTCTTGATTTAGCTCTACCATCACATCCAGCCATTACAAAGAATCTCTTGATTGCTCCAGTCTTAACAGCATCAACAACTTGATCAGCTAAAGCTAAAACTTGGTTATGAGCGAATCCACCGATGATTTCTCCTTTTTCTATTTGAGTTGGAGCTTCACATTTCTTAGCAAGTTCTATGATTTGTGAGAAATCCTTCTTACCATCTTTATCTGCTTCTATATGAGCACAACCTTCGTATCCAACTGCTCCAGTTGTAAATATTCTACCTCTGTATGAATCTTGAACTGGTGTGATACAGTTAGTTGTCATAAGTATTGGTCCATTGAATGAAGCGAATTCTTTGTTTTGTAACCACCAAGCATTTCCGTAGTTTCCTGCAAAGTGATCATATTTCTTAAATTCTGGATAGTATTGTCCAGCAAGCATTTCACCGTGAGTATAAACATCTACTCCAGTTCCTTTAGTTTGTTCTAATAACATTTCTAAGTCTTTTAAATCATGACCTGAGATTAATATACCAGGATTATTTCTAACTCCGATATCAACCTTAGTTATTTCTGGATGTCCATAAGTTCCAGTGTTTGCAGAATCTAATAGAGCCATTCCATCAACACCAAACTTACCAGCTTCTAAAGCTAAAGCTGTTAATTCATCAGCTGTTAATGAGTCATTTAAAGTTTGAACTAATGCTCTTGCCATAAATGCATGTATTTCTTCCTTATCATAGCCTAAGTTCATAGCATGCTTCATGTAAGCTGACATACCTTTTAATCCATATATTATAAGTTCTCTTAAACTTCTTACATCTTCATTTTCTGTAGCAAGTACTCCTACGCTTGAAGCCTTTTCCATCATTTCTTCTTCTGTAGTTGCAGTCCAAGTTGCACATCCGTGGAAGTCATCTCCTACAGGATTTCCACCAGCAGCTTGTACTTTTTCTTTTAATTCTTCTCTTAATGCTAAAGTTTCTTTAACTCTCTTTTCTATTGCTTTAAAGTCAAAGTTAGCATTTGTTATTGTAATAAATAAATTTTCTGTTATGTATTTATCAACTTTATTATAGATAACTCCTACTTTTCTTCCTTCATTTGCTACTGTAGCTAACCCCTTTGTTACGAATACTAAAAGGTCTTGAATTTTTGCTACATCTTCTGTTTTACCACAAACACCTCTTACAGTACAGCCCTTACATCCTGCTGTTTCTTGACATTGAAAACAAAACATTGACATTATATTTCCTCCTCTTTCTAACTATTAATTTTGATATTTATATTTAATTTCTAGATGATTCTTATGTTTATTCTTAAATTCTGTAAGCATCTCACTTACAATACTGAGTATACTACTAAGATATAATTTCTTCTGTAACATTAGTTACAGTTCTGAATTTTTTAAAATTTACCTAATACATTTCATTTGTATTACATATTTTTAGATAATTTCCTTTGGCGTAAAACTACAATATCCTATTTCATCACATCTTTTCTTCATATCACTCCAAAGCTTAGAATCAGTTATGCTATCTATTGCTGTAGGATATAATATTGTATTTTCTTTAAATATATGGTCTCTTAAATTAAATACTAAGTATGCAGTTAACTCTTCTAACCTTTCTTTAAAATCATCAAATGGTATATAATCTACACAGTTTAATAACTCTTTAATAGCTCTCTTCTTTCCTCTTAAATCATCATGTTCCATTCTCATAATTCTAGTTGGTCCAGTAATACCATCGTTCTCTAATTCAATAAATAAAACGTCCTCTTCTCTTTTATGATGAAGCTCAGCATCTAGTATATTATCTATAACAGTTTTTAACTCTACTATATTATTTTCATTACCTTTTATAGAATCTAACTTTTGAACTTCACCATTTAACTCTTCTAATCTAGTTAAGAATTCTAATATCTTATCATGCTCAACAATAAGTGTATTAACTACATGTCCAACTTCTAATTTACTTTTTATCTTTTCAAGTTCATCCTTTAATACTTCCATATGTATATAACATAAATGTCTTAAATCATGAGGATTCATACCCTCATCAATTAAATTTTGCTCTGCTATAGATAACTCTATAGGATCTATATTTTTAACTATTTCTAACGCTTCTTTTCTTAACTCATCTGATATATTTCCTGTATTTAATTTTCTTAAAACTGCTGTTAATTCATTAATTCTTTCTTGTTTCATTTCATTAGCCTCCCTATTTTAAATAGCCTTATTGCTTTTTCTATATTTATATATCTGCTACTAATTAATCTTTAATTTTATATATTAATTATTAGTTAATCTTAAATTATTTTGAATAAGATACTATTTTCTTTATGAATATGGATAAATAAATCTTTTTCTAATTCATCTATCTTTTTATATACTAAATTAAAGGTTGTACAAGCTCCTTCTGGTGTCTTATATCCATTTGTTTCTCTATAAAGATCTTGAAGTATATGTCCTGCCCCTGTATGCTCATTTTCGATTACTCCAACAAGCTTCATTATTGAATCTCTTAATTCTTCAGATGGATTTTTAAAGTATTCCTTTATCATTGGGAATAATCCTTCCTCTTCTTTAATTAAATGTTCCTCAAGCTCTGTTTTTAATGCTCCAAATAACTTATGAACTGTTTTTAATTCTTCTCCACTGTGATGATAATGTACCTTTAATATCTTTAATAATAATTGGTCTATTTCTATAAGCTCTCTATAAGTAAAAGCATGATGTGTATCAACTATATTCTCTATTAATTTATTTGGATCTTCTTTTCTCCAATCTATATATGCTTCCTTTGAATTTAAAAATTCATCATATGATTTATTTATTTCGTTTAAAAATCCTATTACTTCTATTTCTTTTTCTAATAATGCACTTTCAAGTGTTCTATCTCCATGGCAACAATAATCAATGCCTTCTTTATTAAAAATTCTTGCAGCACCTGGGAACATAGCTACTACTTCACCTAAGTTTTGTTCTTTATTTAATCTATTCATTAAAATCTCTCCTTATCTCTTAAAATATTCGTGCTCTCTTAACTATGACTAGATTTTAATTTAATTCTTAGTTATTTAATATGATTTAAATCAAAATTTTTATTTTTCAATTTTTTATAAAATAAAAGATATAATAAAAAAAGAAACTAGATTAATTTAATCTAGTTCCTTTTATACTAATATTGATAAAAGTAAAAATCTTATTCTGATAAATCTTTTAGTAAATCTATATCTTTTACTATTATTATTTTATTTCCTTTTAAACTTATTATATTTTCACTTTCAAATTTAGAAAGTTTTCTACTTATCGTTTCTCTAGTAACTCCACAATAGTTAGCCATATCTTCTCTATTTATAGGAAGTTCTATATGTATATTATCATCAACTAGTTTTCCATACTTCTCTGAGAATTCTAAAAGCATACTTGCTACTCTTGCTTCTACATCCTTTGTTGCAAGAACCTTTGCTAAATCCTCTGTTTCTGCAAGCCTATGAGCCAATTCCTTTAATATTTTCATTGATATTCCAGGATTTTGATTTAATATGCCTTCTAAATTAGCTCTTGATAATGTGCATATCTTTGCATTATTTATTGCAGTTGCTGTAAAGCTGCTTTCTATATCATCAAATAAATTTGTTTCACCAAAGAAGTCTCCTTTAGTTAGTATATGTAATATTTGTTCTTTTCCATCTCTCGTCATTTTTGAAAGTTTAACTTTTCCTTCTCTTATAAGAAATAAATTATCAGATATCTCGCCCTCTCTACAAAGTACTTCCCCTTTTATATATTCTCTTCTAATTACCATTTTAATTATGTTCTGTAATTCAGAATCTGATAGTGATGAGAATATTGATATATGCTTTGCACATACCGGTTCACCCTGATTGCAGCCATGACAATTACAATTTTTTTTCATTACATACCTCCTAATTAAATTTTCGTCTTTTCTACCTATCTTTTATATAATAGCACTCTTATAAAACTTTTAAAAACTAAAACTTACAGATAACATTAAATTTAACATTATCTACAGTTAATTAAATATTCTACTTTCTTTTTATCTTATGTAATTGAGATTCCTATTAAGCTAAGTACTATAAATATTGTTATACTATAGCTCTATTTATTCATTTTGCTGATATCTTATAACTACTTTAGCTGATTTAATACTTTCAATAAACTTATAGTATAATATTTACTACTAATGAATTATTATCATCATTCATTAAAATAAATACTACCTATTATAAATATTTACATTTTTCTATTTTTCTAAATTATGAATTTCATATTCTATATTTTTGTTATATCAATAAAAAAACTAAACCTAATGTTTAATTAATATTAGGTTTAGCAATCATATTTTTATTATATTAAATTAATGCTTCTTTTATATTATATATATCTTCATTATCAATTTCTTGAAATCTATACTTCTGATTACAATTAGGATATTTATCCTTATCTACTTCACTTAAAAACATATTTAAAGGTCTAACAAATATACCAAAATCACCATATAAAGCTTTATATACAACTAGCTCTTCCATAGTTTCAGAATGTCTTGCTACATCTATTACTAAATATAATTTTCCTTTAAAGTGCTTAACAACTCTTCCTTTTAAATTTTCTATGGATCTATTCATATGACTTCCTCCTCCTAAAAATAAATGTATTATCTATCAAATACTAAAGATTTAAAAAATGCAAAAAATTCTCTTGCATACATTGATGGTACCAAATACCATTCAGTATTGCTGCTATAAAATTTTATATTTTCATAACCATTTCTCTTAGCAATAATACTACTTCTTAGTGCATGAAAATCTGTAGTAATTACTGTAACATCAGCATTTACTATATCACTTTTTTCTTCATCTTTTACCTTTTCTTTTGTATATTTAAAATTTTGAAACGTATTAGTCGATTTATTTTCTAATATTATTTTATCACTATTTATACCTTTTTTTACTAGGTAGCTTCTCATAGCTTCAGCCTCTGTGATGCTTTCTCCTGGTCCTTGTCCTCCAGATACTATTATATCTCCTTTAAAGTTAGTCTCATCCATATATTTTATTGAAGCATCAAGTCTATCCCTTAATGTAGTTGTTAAATTTTCACCTCTTATACCTGCTCCAAGAACTAGTACATAATCACTTTTCTCCACAGATTTTTTAGGATACATAATAATAATTCCTTCTACAACAATAAAAATTATTATTCCTAATATTGATAGTATTCTTAATGGCTTAATGATTTTTTTAAACCACGCAATTCTCATTAGCTTTTTTCTGAAGAAATAATAGAAAATTATAATTAGCCCTATTACCAAGTAAAAAATACTAAATGTAGTATATCCAAATACTAAATTAACAAAAGTAAAATATAATATACATATAATGCCTAATATTAAAATTATAACACTCACATACTCACCATCCTTTTAGATAATAATACCATAAATTAGAATATAAATTAATTTTTGTTCTAAGGAGATAATAGAAATGTTTATTAGATTTGAAAATATAACTGATGAAATTACTATAGATGTAAGAACAGTATCTGAATTCAATAATATGAGATTATTTCAATATAATATTCCAATAATAGATGAAGATGACCATATAAGAATAAAATCTTTTTATCCATTAGCTATACCTATAATATTAGTAAGCCTTTATAGAAATAAAAATTATATAAAAAAGCGTTTGATGATCTTATCTAATAATGGAACTTATCCCATAGTTATAGGTTGTTCTAGAGGGCGATTAAGAAGTCCTATAATCTTTTTATATGCAAAATTTATAGGCATAAGAAGATGTAAAATTTTATTTGGCGGAATAAAAATATTTTTCTTAAACAAAGAAAAAAGAGATAGTAATTAAACTATCTCTTTTCGTTACTCACCTGGCAACGTCCTACTCTCCCACACAGTCTCCCGTGCAGTACCATTGGCGCTATAGAGCTTAACTTTCCTGTTCGGAATGGGAAGGAGTGTTTCCTCTATGCCATCATCACCAGATTTCAGATTGTTCTCTGAAAATTGCACATGAATTTTTGTTGATCGTCTTTTTTATTGGTCAAGCCCTCGACCTATTAGTATCAGTCAGCTGAACATATTGCTATGCTTACACCTCTGACCTATCAACCTTGTGTTCTTCAAGGGGTCTTACTAGCTTACGCTATGGGAAATC
>NZ_JAIKTU010000024.1:0-22942 GCF_019753795.1 Clostridium sardiniense
AAAAACTATATGATATTTACAATTCCATTTACTATGTGCTAAACTACTATTGTCCATAACGGGCACACCTCCTTGTATTATAGTTCTGGTCGGCAAACCTACTATAATTTTACAATGGAGGTTTTTTATTTTCTACTCACCGCTGAAAGCTTTTTAGAACCACCCGCGTAGCAGGTGGTATTCCAAATACAAATAAAGAACTAGTAGTATAGATACTACTAGTTCTTTATGATCATAAATTAATTTTCATTTGACTTATTATATTCATCAGATAGTTGTTGTAATATTGGTTTTTGAGGAGTTATCCAACATTTGCATATAGCTAATTCTGTAAGTGCTGTATGTCCTGCAACCATTTGTCCTAATCCATTAGAATAAATCATTCTTAATTCTGGATTACTACTTGTTAATGTTGCATTTAAATACATTTCTGATCCTTCTTTTGCTGCTGTAAGCATAGTCATAGAGATAATATCATTATTTATATCTTTCTTTTCTTTTATTAAATTAGAAATTATATTAGACATTTATTGTTCCTCCTTTGATATTATATCTTTATTTTCTTTAATAAAACCTTTAAGTGCTTTTATTCTTCCTTCTGCGGCTAATACACTTGCTTCTGCTTGTCTTTTAAGATCTTCATCTGTTATTAATAAATTTATAGCTTTTTGAGCTATAACTGAATCATTTTCCATCTTTAATATACCGGTTAAAGATAGAACCTCTACTTGAGAAATTTTTTTCATACTTATATCCTCCATACATAATATATTTTACAGTTTTATATTATGTAAATTTTAATGCAAATAAACTTCCAATTTATACAATATTTTATACTAGTAATCCAAATACTTTAGAAGTAAAATAGAAATTTTAATGTATAATGATAAAATTTTCACTATTACTATTTTGCAGTTAAATACTTATTAGATATTTTTTTATATATGAATTTTTATTATACGAAAATATAATAAAAAAGGATGAATTATTCAATCCATCCTTTTTATTATAAATATTATTTAATTATTTTTTGTTCAGTGAAAGTATTTCTATTATCTATATTTTCACTAAAGCTCTTTACTTTTGAATTTGATAAATTTCCAGTAGTTTCTTTATTTTTTTTATTTTTACCCATATTTATCACCTTCCTTTTCATTAGTATAATGCTATTAGATAATACTATAATTTACTATTTAATGATTATTTTTATAGTATTTCTTTTTTATAGATTTTTTAAATAAACTTACTTTATGTAACTTGTTATTATTTTTTAACTTTTAATTTAGCAATACACATTAGTAGCTTTTTATAAATCTCTTCATAAAAATTTTCATATACTTTAAATTCATATTCTATATACTAGCTATTAACTACCTCTCCACCATTAATATGTATTGTTTCTCCTGTTATAAATGAAGCACCTTCACTAGCTAAAAATACATATGATTCAGCTAACTCTACAGGTTGAGCAGGTCTTTTCAAAGGCACCTTAGATCCAAATTTTTGATAATCACTCTTTTTAAATGAAGCTGGTATTAAAGGTGTCCACACCGGACCTGGTGCAACAGCATTTACACGTATCCCCATATCTGCTAAGTTTAATGCTAGACTCCTTGTAAAAGAAGTTAATGCACCTTTTGTTGATGAGTAATCAATTAGTGTTTTGTTTCCATGATATGCTGTAATTGAAGTTGTATTTATAATACAATTTCCCTCTTTCATATATGGTAAAACAGCCTTAGTCATATAAAATGCTGAAAAAATATTAGTTTTAAAAGTTCTTATCAACTGTTCAGAAGTAATTTGTATTATAGAATCAGCAGCATGTTGTTCTGCTGCATTATTAACGAGTATGTCAACAGTTCCAAACTTTTCTATAGTTTTTTTTACAACTTCTTCGCAAAAATCTTCTTCTCCTAGATCACCTTCTATAGTTATTCCTTCGCAGTTCTCTGCTTTGATTAATTCTAAAGTTTTATTAGCATCTTTGGATTCATTTAAATATACTATTACAATTTTAGCTCCTTCTCTTGCAAAAGCTAAACTAACAGCCCTACCAATACCACTATCTCCACCTGTAATTATAGCTACTTTATTTTTTAATCTTTTCCCATCATTTATGTAGCTGTTTAGAGAGTATATAGGTAATGGATTCATATTTTCTTCTATACCAGGCTGAGTCAATTCATCTTGGTTACTAAAATCATTAGGAAATTCATTTTTTATCATAAAGATCACCTCAATAAAAATAAGTTACTTTATTATTTTGTCTTATATGTGATTTAATATTCATAACTAAGTTGCTCTAATTTTCTTTATTAAAACATAAGTCTATATTAAATAATATCTAGTATATATACTTATTAATAAGAAAAAAATCTACGTGAGTTCACATAGATTTTCATTTTTTATAAATGTTCTATCATTTATTATTCTGAAATAACTTTATTAAACAATCCTATTCTATCTAATATACTTCCCATAATTATGAATATAATTGAACTAGAAACACCTTGTACTATATCTAAACTAGCTGCTGAAAATCCTAAAAACATATTACCAACAAATATACCATTTACAATAGAGTATCCTATGTAAGTTATAAAGATAGCTAATATTGAAGCTATTATATTTCTTTTACATAATATTTTTTCACTTTTATTTGTAAATGCTAATACTAGCAAAGGTTTTATCATCATAGTTGGAATAACCCAAACTACTGCACCTGATAGAAAGTCTGATAATCCCCCTCCTATAATTGCTGTCATTATAGCATATCGTTTTGGTAAAAATACTGCTGCTAGAAAAATAAAAACATCTCCTAAGTGAATATATCCTCCATTTAATCCTGTTGGTATATGTAAAAAGAATGTTGTCATAATAACAATAAATGCAGTGAATAAAGCTGTTTTTATTAATACTTTTATATTATAATTCATCTAATAAAACCTCCTTTAGAATACCTTCAAATTGAATTCCATATCTAGGATCTGTTGAAACATTTATTGTTTTATCAAGAGCTTTTGAAATAAATTTAGAAGCTTTTTTAATAGCTACTTTTATATTAAATCCTTTTAAAATATATCCGGTTATTAATGAAGTAAATATATCACCTGTTCCGCTATAAGAGCAATTATAATATGGGGATTTTTCTAAATGAAACTCATCTGTATCTTTACTATATAGTATATTAAAGATACTATTATCTACTATAACTCCTGTTATTACTACATAGCTAGGACCAAGTTTTGAAAGAGATTTAGCTATAGACTTTACTTTATTTATATCTATATTATCTATGTTAATTTCTTTAAAATTATTTTCTGCTAATATTATAGCTTCTGTTATATTTGGAGTTATTATATCGGCCATACATACTAATTCTTTAATTTTATTACATAGCGCTACTGTATATGTATTATATATATCCCCATTATCCCCCATTACTGGATCAACTATAACTATAGCTTTATTGTTGAATCTTATTAATTTCTCTATCATCTCTATTTGCTCCTCAGAGCCTAAAAAACCTGTATATATTGCATCAAAATGTTCATTACTTCTTTGCCAGATTTCTAATGTATCTTTCATACTATCACTCAAATCATAAAATGAAAATTCATCAAATCCTGTCTGATTTGATAATACAGCTGTAGGTAATGGACACGCTTCTATATTTAAAACTGAAAACAGAGGCAGTGCAACTGCTAAAGAACATTTTCCTATTCCTGATAAATCATTTATTATGGCTACTCTCTTTTGTCTGTTCATTTTAATCTTCTCCTATAAAATATTTATTACCTATGTTATCATAACATTTAGATATTTCATAATGTATCGGTACATTATTTCGTATCATATGTTACTGAAATTCTATTATAAATCTTATATAATAAAATAAATTAACAAAACTTAGGAGGAATTTATTATGAGTTGTGGATGTTCATCTTTAGGAAATGATGGAAAGGCAGTTGCTGATTTAGTTAGAGGCAAAGGATTTGAAAATATGCCAACAAAAATTAATCATACTATAGTTTGTTCATGTGGTGATACTTTTGTTATGGATAAATTAGTATGTAAATGTCCTAAATGTAATATGACTTATGCTGTAACACCTTGTAGTTCAGATAATAAAGAAAATATAAAAGCTTGCGGAATTGATTATTAATAAAAATAACCTGTATAAATACAGGTTATTTTTTATTATAATTTAGCAATAACTCTTCTTTTTTTATTTTTGATTTTATGACGGATAAATATAATAATTATTATTAAAAGTACTATTATATTTGAATATTTCTTTAATAATATAGTTATTAATTCAAAATTATCTCCTAAAAAATAACCTATAAGAATCAAGACTGTATTCCAAAAAGCAATTCCAATAGATGAGTATGCTATAAATGTTAAGTAATTTAATTTTTGTGCTCCAGCAAGTATAGAAACATACGTTCTTGTTATTGGAACAACTCTAGCTATAAGTACAGCTATTTTTCCATATATATTAAACCATCTATTCAAAGAATTAATTACTCTTCTAGTTTTAGGAAATTTCAGTTTGCTATAATTTAATAACGGCCCTCCTCCAATAAATCCTACAAAATAACATATGGTTGATCCTATTATTCCTGCTAAAATTGAAGTTATAACAACTAATAAATAGTTTAATTCACCTTTATAAACTAACATACCTATTAAAGGTAATAATATCTCACTTGACATAGGAAAACATGCATATTCTAAAGCTACAACTATTAATATCCCAATATATCCCATAGATTCTGTAAATGTTATTAACCAATCTATAATTTCACTCATTTATTATTCACACACCTTACTAGTTATATATTTAAATAATACTCAATAAAATGTGCTTTTATTACGAAAAAGAACCAGTAGTATTGATTCTTCTCATGATAAATAATTATTCAATTGAAATGCTAGATATCTTATTAGTTTTATCTTTTTCATTTAAATTCGTGGTATATGTTTTATTTACTATATTATAAGTCTTATTTTCAGTTATCTTTTCATTAGATTTATTAAAATATGCTATACTACCACAATTAGACTCTAACCTCGTACGGGTTTCTATTATTTCTTTATTGTTGATATTAATTTTACAATATGATATTCCATATAAACTGTTATTTACATATCCAGCCCAGATATTTTCACCTACTGAATCTAATGTTCCAATTACAGAAATTTCTTTATCATCATATCTTTTATAATTATAATTTAATTTATTAAATTTTACTATTTCTAATGATAATAAATTTGTATCATTTATTTTAGAATATGAGTTATTATTAAATTCAGTTATTTTTATTTTATTCCAATTATTATAATTACCAGAAACACTTGTATCCTTATTATTTACATGAATTATTAAATTTGAAATACAAATTCCAAACAATATTGCCAAAATTATTATTATTAATGTTTTTGTTATATTATTTTTCATTCTCGTCACCCTTTATTTCAGCTTATAAATATATATTTTCCATAAATTATATATTTATTCTTTTATAATAAAATATATATTACATTTATTTCTATTTATAGAAGGAATTATTAAAAAAGTGTAGAATTAAATTAATATACAAAAGAGAAGTTATTGGGTCATTACAAAAAGAAAGGGTTGATATTATGAATATCATTGAAATGAAAAAAATTTGTAACAAAAGAAACTGTGTTGAAAGAGTTATTTATACTCATCTGGTGGAAGAGAAAAATATTACTGACTTACTAATCAATTTTTTAAATTATTGCAAAGTAAAAAATCTTAACTCTTTAAAAAGTCTTGATTCTGATTCATTTAGTATCATATCTACTTACGCAATATACACAGAAGTACTAAGTAAATACGTAAGAAGAGAAAATGTTATTTACCAAAATATGAAACAAATACTGAATATGCTTGATACTAGCAAAGATAGTATCAGAGATTTTATTAATGGTACTTTAGAAGAAGAAAAGCTAATTAGCAATTTAAATAAATTTATTTGTTTTGCAGGAATATCGGATAAATTTAATGCTGAATTTTTAAAATATTGTAAAGATAATATAACTAATCTTAATTATATTTTAGAAGAGTCAAAGTAAATTTATAAGAGGGTATACTTTTGTATACCCTCTTTTATTATTATTTTCACTATTAATTTTTATATAATATGTGAATTATTTTAATTAAATTTTAACAATAGAATATAATTAGGTATATTCTATTGTTTTTGTTAAAATATCCTAGTAATATATACATTGAAATACCTAATATATTAATAAGTATATAATTCGGTGGTGTATAATGCTTCCGAATTTTTATTTTGCCTATACTGAAGGGAAGTGTAAATATAAAAAAGTTAAAGTTAATAGTTATTATTTTATTCTTAATTTCATCAGTTTTATTATACAAACTATACTTATATGAAATTGATAAAGTAGAATCTGAAAATAAAACTATCAGTATTAAAAATAGCATTAAATTATTAGAAGAAAAAAGAGGTAACCCAGAAGTCTTTTTAGTAAATAAAGATACTCTTCTTAATGAATCTTATAAACCATCTGATATAGTAGAAAGCAAATTACCGTTTTTATCATACATAACCACTACTAAATTAAATAAAAATGTTGCTATTAAAGCCCATGAGATGTTTGATGCTGCTAAAAAAGATGGAATTTATTTAATGGGAGCATCTGGATTTAGAGCACATAATGTACAAGTTATTCTTTTTAATTCTAATGTAAAGAAAAAAGGTATTACTGAAACTTTAAAGTACTCGGCTCCTCCTGGTGCAAGTGAGCATGAAACTGGATTTTCAATGGATATAGTAAGTACAGAATTTGAAGATTTAAATTTTAAGTTTGAAACCACAAAGTCTTTTAAATGGCTTATAAATAACTGTTATAAGTATGGATTTATATTAAGATATCCAAAAGATAAAGTTTCAATAACAAAATATGCATACGAACCTTGGCATTATAGATATGTTGGGAAAATTGCTGCTGAAGATATAATGAAAAACAATTTATGTCTGGAAGAATATTTATCTAAATTAGATGATGAAATTACTTCTTTAAAAAATAAATTAAATAACAAAGGATAAGAGTGATATTAATGAGTAAGCATTCGAAAAAATATTTAACATCTAGAAATTTTATCTTTTCATTTGGAATTATAATTATTTTAGGATTATCATTTTATGGAATTTATAATATATTCTATAAAAATAAAACCAAAAACTTTGAAGTTAAGCTTAATAAAAATGAAAAACTATATACGATAACTTCTGTAGGGAATATGATGACTCATGATGCACAAATTGCAGGTGCAAAAAGAGATGATGGTACTTATAGTTTCGATAAAAGCTTTGAATATGTGAAAAATTATATAAAAGATTCAAATTTAAGTATAGGAGTATTTGAAGGAAATGTTAACGGTGGGAAACCTGAAGGATATCCTACCTTTAATTCCCCAAATGAATTCTTAGAAGCTTTGAAAAATACAGGCTTTGATGTAATAAATTATGCATCTAATCATGTAATTGATCAAGGTACGAAAGGATTAAAAAGTACTATGAAAAAAAGTACTAATGATGGATTAATTAATCTTGGAGTAAAAGTTAATAAAGATGATAAAAACTATATAATTTATGATATTGATGGACATAAAGTTGGATTATTTGCTTATACTTATAGGACTGGTGCAAATTCTATAAATAGTATTCGAATACCAAATGAAATAAAACCACTAGTAAATTCATTCAGTTATGATGATCTTCCTAGTCTTTACAAAAGTATTCAGTCATCTATAGATGATATGAAAAAAGAAGGAGTTGAGTTTATTATAGGTTCTTTCCATTGGGGTGATGAGTACAGTACTAAAGTTAATAAGTCACAAAAGGAAATTGCAAATAAGATGAATGAAATGGGTGTAGATATCGTACTTGGAAGCCACCCTCATGTTATTGAACCATATGAAATAATTACAAATAACAATCACTCAACATTTGTAATATATTCACAAGGTAACTTCTTATCAAATCAATGTTATGAAGAAATTAAAAACTCTCTAACTGAAGATGGTCTATTAATTAGATTTACATTAGGATTAAAGAAAAATAAATTATATTTAGATAAGTATACAATTATTCCAACTTGGGTATACAGAAGACCTAAAGGAAATGGTCTATATACCCACATGATTGTTCCTGTCGAAGCTGCTATAAAAGATAAGACTAAATTTAATCTTCCTGATAATGCTTATATTAGAGCTGAGCGTTCTCTTAATAGTACAAAAGATATTTTAGGAAATGATTTCGTTGGTACTAAATCATTTCCTAATTAAACATAAAAAAGACCATATAATATGGTCTTTTTTATGTTTAATTAGCCTTACTATCATTTTTATTAAAGTAATATAATGCTAAACTACATCCTATTGAAGCTGCCATAATAAATATAAATAATTCCATAATAATATTATCTCCTAAAAATTAATACTTTTTAATAATTATATGTGTCATAATTTTTATTATGTTTATTTTTTATTGTATTTAGGAAACCAATTAATATGAAAGTGGTTCATGTAAATTCTAGTGGTATATTACGTAATAAAACCTACTCTTGTTAAAATAAGATTACGTTCTCAGCCTAATTAAATAATAAAAGGAACCATCCATAATGGATACATCAAGCTAAACTGGATGTAGTTTTATTCACTAAATTTTAAGCTTTTATATGTTATTTAATTCCTGTGCTACCAAAGCCTCCCCTACTATCATTTCCAAAGCTATCTTTTTCATTAATTATTAATTCTGGCATAGCTTTATTTATTTTCATTTGACATACTCTATCATATAAAGCAATTTCTCCATCTCTTAATGCATAACAAGGATAATAGTATATATCCTTATCTCCTATATAAGTATCATCTCCTACTCCATAGTGATTAGTTTGAATCAATCCATAATTTTTAAAAGTGGAACTTCTAGGTACAATATTAATTTCATACCCTTTTGGTTGATTTAAAGATATTCCTAAGCATAGCATCATAGAATCTCCTTCTTTATACTTTAAAACTCCATCTTTAAAATCTTCTTCTGTTAATTTTATTCCATTTTTCTTTCCACCAATAATCACTCTAAGGTCTATCCAATTCCCTTTATCTATTTTCTCTAATTTAGGCATATTCTTATCATGATAAATTATATCTAAATTAATTGGCTTGTTTAATTCTTCTTGTATCATCTCTCTGATTATTTCCTTATTTATCATATGTATCCATCCCCTTTAAATTGTAGATATATTATATTATAACTTGATTATATAATTGTTATCAAATATAAGTTTTTAATAATTGTAATTTATTTTTCTTATTTAATAATTATTTACTACTATTTCTTTTAAGCTATTATATCAAATATTAAAATAAAAGAGCCTAATAGGCTCTTTTATTAATTATTAAATTCTATTAGTTGATAAATTATTTTTTACTCTTTATACTACATGACTCTTACAGGTATTATTGCGTCTAATATACCAATTATTAAAGCTGCTATTAATGCTCCTATTATAGATGAACTCATATGTGGAACTAAAAATTGTGTTAAATATATTATTATAGCTGCTACAATAAATCCTTTTATGCCTTTTCCAAAAGGTGATGCATCAACACCCATAAATAACTCTATTACATAATCTACAATACTGATTATAACTGCTGCTAATACAACTGACCAAAATCCATCAATAGTGAATCCTGGTGTTAAAAATGCTGTTACTCCTAAAACAATAGTAAATAAAATTAATCTTACAATCCACTTAAAAAAATGATTTGTGTTTGTGTGATTTTTTTCTTCTACTTTACTGTGTCCCATTTAAATTCCTCCTTAGATAAAGTTTTATTATCATATATATTTTTCTCTACTAATAAAAAAATATACTATGGAATAATTGATAACTTATGCAGTAAACTAGATAATTTTCCGCTTCAAATCATTGTAATATTTATATTTTTTAATTTTATCAACTTACTACTTTATTTTTATAAATATTATAAAAACCCCACTTAAAATGTTATTTTAAGTGGGGTTAATTCGTTAGCAAAGTCTTTGTTCAAATATATTATCAAGATTAAGCTTTTTAATTTTACCTTTTATTTCGTTGATATCTATAGTATATAATCCTTGTTCTTTCATTCTCTTAAAATATTCAGAACCTGCAAATGTATATCTATTCTTTCTACCTTCTCTACTATTTGATTTTTCATTTGCAAATGCAATTATATCTCCTATTGCTAGACTTCTTGGCATTATTAAGAGTGGCATACCCATAACTTGTCTTACAGCATTATGACCTGCTAAACTTCCGGTACATATGGCTTCTGTATGACCAACAAAAAGCCCTGATTTTTCTCCTCCACATAATAGATTCGAAACACCATCTACTCTCATATCATTACTTCTAGGAGCTACAGAAAGATATCTAATAGAATTGCCTTTGCTTCCAGCATAAGGATCAACATATTTTGCTTTCTCTAATCCTTTTATTTTTCTAAGTTTTTTTAATGGATAATAAGTAGTCATTAATTTAGCATGCCCAGTGTCTAAAAGTATAATATTCTCTGCAAATTCTTTTAAAGCATATTGCTGGCAAACCTTACTATTTAATTTATCATAATTTATATCTTCTTGAGGTACTTTTAATATAACTACACCTATCTTATCTAATTGATTTCTTATATCTTCCGATAAACTTTCTTTAGCTAACTTGCAAGACCCTGAAAAAGCTCCTAATTCATCTCCATTTCTTTCTCCTTGAATATCACAAACATTACATCTTTCACTCACACTAATCCTTGGACCAAAGGCTGGACATCTTAATACGCACATAGAACATCCATTACCATATCTTAGACAATTTCCCATAGGCCCTGTCGAACCTGTTGTCTCTACAAATACATCACCTTTAATATAAGTATCATCTGCTAATATTATTCCTTTAATTTTTCCATCATCAAAATCTACATCTTTAACGCGTGTTTCAGTAAATATTTCTATTCCCATCTCTTCTACATATTCTCTTACAGCGCCTTCAATTACATTAACATCATAAAGGCTTGCATGTTTATGTCCTGGAAAATCTATATTTCTATGTCTTGAGTATTTATCAGTTAAATTTATTAAATCACCGGCACCTAAAGCTATTAGCTCTTCTGAAGCTGTATATCGTCCGTTATTTCTCATAATTCCACCAACATTTCCAAGTCCAAGTAGGAGATCAGTTTTTTCAAATACAATAACTTCTGCACCTGCTTTTTTTGCAGTTATAGCTGCTGCAACACCAGACCATCCTCCACCTATAATAACTACTCTCATATTAATCTCCTTTCTTCAAATATACTTCTAGGATCTGTTTGAACTTTACAGAATCTTTTGACCTTATGTCCTTTATATCTAGCTGTACAAGCTCCGCAAACCCCTTCTCCACAACACATTTTAAAGTTATTACAACATGATAATAAAATATCACTTCTCCCTAAACAATCTAAAAACTCTATTACTTTTAAAGTTAAAATATCAGCTCCTGCTATATGAATATAAGTTGTTCCATTATCTATACTATCTCTAATTAGATTTTTACACTCATTAGATAATTCTCCTTTATCTAATAAATTCAACTCATAATTTTTTGTATTATATTTCAAAATAAAATCACTTATAAAACTCTTATCAAAATTACTATAATCTAAACAAAGTTCAACTTCACAATTTTGTAATCTTAATTTTCTTACAACTGGAACCATAGGTGCAATGCCCATTCCTTTACTTAGAACTAGACATTTGCTTTCTTTTTGTTTTTCTATATCTTTAATTCCAAAGATTCCATTCCAATAAGGACCTCTTATATCAATTGTATCTCCTTCTTTAAAGTTTAATAATTTTTTTGTTTTTATTCCTCTAATCTCTATTGCTAATGAAATAATATTCTTATCAACATCAGATTCTAAAATTGAAATTGGTATATCAAAATATATATCTTTATCAGGACATAAGAAAATATAACTTCCTGGATTTATTAGATCTAAAGCTAGTTTATGAATTACTTCTAACTTAATTACTAGTAATTCATCATCGTAATTATTAATATTTATTATTTTACAATTATATCTTCCTCTTCCTTCTTTTGCTTTCATTCCATTATTAAAGAATTCTTGATATATACAAACACCTTTCCAATTAGAACAATCACAAAAACATTTCCCATGCATTTGTGAACAAATTATACACTCTCCCATCTCTGCTAACTTACAAGGGCAGAATTCACTTCCCGCATCAATACAATCTGTTGCTTCTCTAATCATTATTACTCCTTAAAAATTACTCCTTATATTAGAATATTGTTATTACTTTAATTTGTTAACACTTTTCTTTATCATTATAAAGTTAATAAAAAAAGAGATTATATCTTTTTTTATTTAGATATAATCTCTTTTTATTATTGTATTCCTAGTATATTTATAAAATCTACACTAGTTATTTCTTTATAAGAAGTTAATGGATGCTCCATCTTTTTTATATTATTTTCTTGGACTTTGAATGCGCCAATAATCTCTCCCTCTTTAATATCTAAATATGGCTTAAAAACATCTATTTCATATTGAGTACCATCCTGTGTAAAGGCATTTATTACTCTTTCATCTTTTACTAGAGAGCCTAATACTGGATTACCTTCTCCAAGTACTAATTGTTTAGTAGTATCAGAATTAAACGCATATCTATCTTTTATATAGTTAAATATTTTTTCTGTTTGATTCCATCTATCTGGACAATTTAGTACAACTATTATTATATCCTTACTATCACAATTAACAGATGATACTAAGCATTTTCCAGCACCGCCTGTGTATCCTGTTTTTACACCATTTGCTCCTGGAATTTTCCAAAGTATTTTGTTTATATTATTATAATCTCTCGTAAAATTATATTTTTCTTTTTTAATCTCTTTAGTTCCAACTATTTCTCTAAATACATCATATTCCATTGCCTTTGATGTAAGTATTGCTAAATCATATGCTGATGAATAATGTTCTTCTTTATCTAGACCATGAGGCGTTTGAAAGTGAGAATCTATTATTCCTATACTTTTTGCAAAATGATTCATTATATCTGAAAATCCTTCAACTGACCCCCCTATTCCTTCCGCAATCGTAATAGCTGCATCATTTCCAGACCTATACATTAAGCCATAAAGGAGTTCTCTCAATGTAATCTTTTCCTCAGCCTTATAACCAACTTTAGATCCTCTAACTGCTGCTGCATTTTTTGATACTTCAAATACTTTATCTAAATCACTATTCTTTATAGCAACTAATGCTGTCAATATCTTAGTAGTACTTGCCATTGGAACTACCTCATATGCATTTTGTTCAAAAAGGATTTGACCACTTTCTTTTTCTATTGCAATAGCATTACGTGCTGAAACCTTTAACTTATCATTATTAGAAGCAAATGCTTGAATTGATATCATATTAAATATTAAACAAAGTATAAATATAAAGCTCATATATTTTTTAAGCTTTTCCATAAAATCACCTCGCTATTATTTTGCAATAAACTCTTATGAATATGCAGTTTACTGTATAGTATATTTTTCCTAATTCTTGAACATAATATTAGTATTGTATGGAGGGTAAAAATGAAAATATTAATTTTATTATTATCTATTATATTTATAATCTTTTTGATTCCACTTCCTATTAAGGTTAGTATTTTCTATTCTAATAAAGATTATTATATAAAGTTATATAAATATGAAATAATCTCTAAGGGAAATAGAGATAAAACACATAAATTTATGAAAAATATGTATTCATTTGCTAACACTTGTAGAACTTCTAAGTTTAAAGAGAAATTTAGTAATATAATTTTTTCTAAAAACTTTTTTAAAATAATAGTTTTTAAATTAAAAAAAAATAAATATAAACCTAAGATTAAACTTAATGGTTATTTAAATTATTCTCTAGGGGATTCAGGTGACACTGCATTATTTTATGGTGTTATTTCTTCCTTCGCTCCATTTCTTTATAGGTTCTTATGTTTATTTTTCAAAGTAAAAAAATCAAACTTATCAATAGAGCCCATATTTAAAGATTCCAAATTTATTAATTTAAACTATAAAAGTATAATATTTATTTCTTTAGGGCAAATTATTTATATATGCATTATATTTATAAAATCAATCTTAAAATCTAAGGAGGTGTCCCTTTTAAGGGAAAATTATGACTAGAGAACATCCAATTGAAAATTTAATGAAAAGTACTATGGAAAATATAAGAGACATGGTTGATGTTAATACTATTATTGGAGATGCTGTAGAAACTAGAGATGGAACATATATAATTCCAATATCAAAAGTTTCCTTTGGATTTGCATCTGGTGGAAGTGAATTTGATTCACATAACAAAGTTTCATCAGATCTTCAGGCAGAATATCCTTTTGGCGGTGGATCTGGAGCTGGAGTTTCAGTAAAACCTGTTGCTTTTCTTGTAGTTAGAGAAAATTGTGTTAGACTTTTACCTGTTGAACAAGATAATACATATGATAGAATTGTTGATACAGTTCCTCAAGTAATAGAAATGTTAAAAGATGCTTTTAACAGTACTATAGGAAATAAGAAATGTGGAAATAATAGCCATCATTCCGAGCTTAATTCTACACCTAGTGTAGATGATATTGATTTTACATCAAACTATGATGGTCATGATGTAAAATAAAATAAAAACCATTGCTACTTATTTTGTAGCAATGGTTTTTATTTATCTGTCGTATCAATTACAACTTCTTCCATTAATTCATCTTCTATATCTTCAAATAGATCTAATGATGGTAATTCATCTAATCCAGCTAGTCCAAATTGTCTTAAAAACTCATCTGTTGTTCCATAAAGAATTGGCCTTCCGGGAACTTCAAGTCTTCCTACTTCTGCAATAAGTTCTCTTTCAATTAACTTCTGTATTGCACTATCCGATTTAACACCTCTAATTTCATCAATATCAACTCTAGTTATAGGTTGCTTATATGCTATTATAGCTAAGCTCTCTAATGATGCTTGACTTAAAGATTGTCTTCTATTTTTTTTAAGTAACTTTTGAATATAATCACTATATTCATTTTTGGTTACTAATTGATAAGCCCCATTTAGAACAATAAGTTTTATTCCTCTGTTAGATACCTCATAGTCTAGCATCATTTCACCTAAAATTTCTTCAGTATATTTAGGAGTAATCTCTAAATTAACAGCTATCTCTCTTAAAGATAATGGCTCTCCACTTACAAATAATAATGCCTCAATTATTGCTTTTATTGGCTCTTTTCTAGAGGCTTCTTTAAATTCAAACTGATTTATATTAACTGTTTCCATCTTCATCACATCCTTTAATAATTATGTCTCCAAAACTTGATGTCTGATAAACTTTTACTTTTCTTTGTTTTATAAGCTCTAATAAGGCTAAAAATGTTACAACACATTCTAACTTACATTCGCATTCATTCATAATAGTATTGAATTCTTGTACACTTCTATTTTCTAATATTTTAAGTAAATAATCATACTTATCTTCAATTTTATATAAATCTGATCTTATATTTCTTTGTATGACATTATTTTTGTTCTGTTTATTAATATAATTTTCAAGTATTTTATTATAAAGATTATATAGATCTATCAAAGATATATTTCTAAATATATCTTCATTACTTATTGTAGATTCTTTTATCTCTTCAATTATCTCAGGTTTTTTTGAATAAGAAATCCCACTATTTAATGATATTGACTTAAAATATTCTGTAGAAGCTTTAATTTTTCTATATAGAATTAATTTTTCAACAAGTCTCTTTTCTATATCTTCTTCATTTTCTTCCTCTACTTTAGCTTTAGGTAAAAGACTCTTTGATTTAATTTCTATTAATGTAGCTGCAATAACTATAAATTCTGATGTTATTTCTAGATCCATTTCTTTCATAGTATCTAAGTGTTCTAGATATTGATTTGTTATCTTAAATATTTCAATATTATATATATTCATCTTATTTTTCTTTATAAGATGTAAAAGCAAATCAAATGGACCTTCAAAATCGGCTACCTTTATCTTAGGTAATTCCATGTTTTCTCCACCCTTCAAGCAAAATAACATTATAATTATACACTAAATAGAGTGTTTTTTAAATGAAATTTTAAAGGAACCATACAATCTGTATGGTTCCTTATAACAATTTTATTCATCTTTTTTAGGTAAAATATTTTTAACTTTAAATTTAAATTTTTCTATTATGTTTGGCTTTTTGATATCTCTATCTGTGTATATATCTACTTCACCAATTTTATCTTCTCCGATATATACTTCACACTTACCTACTATATCTCCTGCACTATATTTATCTTTTATTTCATCAATTTTAATTTTCTTTTCAATGTTACCTTGTTTACCCTTTTCTAGTACGGCAACTAAATCTTCCTTAGCTTTTGCTATGAAATATTTATCTGTTTTTTCACCCATAGTAACATTCCCTAATTCTTCATCTTTAGATACTACCTTTTTACCTGCGAACTTAGAGAATCCATAATTTAATAGTATACTTGCATCCCTATTCCTTATCTTGTAAGTAGGTGCTCCCATTATTACAGAAAGCATTCTAACTCCGTCTCTTGTTGCTGTAGCTGATATACAATATTTTGCTTCTGATGTATATCCTGTTTTTAAACCATCGCATCCTTTAAAGAATCTTACAAGCTTATTATGGTTAACAAGCTCTATTGGACTTTTTCTTCCTTCAGATATTGTTTCCATATATGTACCTGTATATTTAAATATTTTTTCATGTTTCAATAATTCCATTGACATTAATGAAATATCTTTCGCTGTTGATAAATGTCCTTCCGCTGGAAGACCATTACAATTTTTAAAAGTTGTATTTTTCATACCTAACTCTTGTGCTCTTTTATTCATTAATTCAACAAAACTTTCTTCTGATCCAGCTAAATACTCCGCCATAGCTACAGAAGCATCATTTCCTGATGCAATAGCAATTCCTTTAAATATATCCTCTACAGACCTTATTTCACCTGTATCAAGTAACATTGTGCTACCACCCATTTTTTTAGCATTTTCGCTACATGTTATCTTGTCATCAAGTTTTATTTTCCCACTATCTACTGCTTCTATTGCAAGTAACATAGTCATTATTTTAGTTACAGAAGCTGGAGCGAATTTTTCTTCAGCATTTTTTTCGTATATTATTTTTCCAGTCTTTGGCTCCATCAATAATGCTGATTTTGCCTCTATTTTCATTCCACCTTCTTCTTCACTTTTTGCAAATGCACTGACAGATGATAATGGTAACATGAATACTAATAATACTATACTTACTACTCTCATTAGTTCTTTATATATTTTTTTCATATTCTTATCCTCCTCTCAAAGTTATTGTTACCATTTAAAGAAACTTTAACACTAGTTATTTCTTATATAATTTGTATTTAAAATCCAATGCTTTTGTTTTTTTTACAATAAAAAAAGAAGCTAAACAAATAGTTGTTTAACTTCTTTAAAATTATTTATTTTACTATATCATATATTAGAGGTAAATCCTCACATTTTGATTCTTCAATAACTATATTTTCAATCAAATCTTTTCTTGCTGTTTCTCCTTTATCCAAATCATTTGAATATACATAAGCAATTATATCTCCCTTAGTTACCTCATCTCCACGTTTTTTATTAAGCTTAATTCCAACAGCTAAATCTATCTTACTTTCTTTAGTTGCCCTTCCAGCACCTAAATTCATAGCAATAATACCTAATTTTTCAGCATGTATTTTATTTACATACCCATCCTTTTCAGATTTTACTTCAATTACATATTTCGCTTTAGGGAATTTACTTATATCATCAACATATGATTCATCTCCGCCTTGAGCTTTAACAAATTCTTTTAACTTCTTAAGTGCTCTACCATTTTCTATATTTTCCATAAGTAATGCTCTTCCCTCTTCTATAGTATTAACCTTTCCTGAAAGAATAAGCATATTACTTCCTAATGTTAGTGTTAAGTCTAAAAGATCACTAGGTCCATTTCCTTTTAAAAGATCTATAGCCTCAATTACTTCCAAAGCATTTCCTATTGCAAAACCAAGTGGTTGATCCATATCTGATATAATTGCAATTGTCTTTCTTCCAACATTATTACCTATATCAACCATTTCTCTAGCAAGCTCTTTAGCATCATCTGGAGTTTTCATAAATGCTCCATCTCCAACTTTTACATCAAGAACTATAGCATCTGATCCGGATGCTATTTTTTTACTCATTATGCTGGATGCAATAAGTGACATATTATCAACTGTTGCTGTAACATCTCGTAAGGCATAAATTTTCTTATCTGCTGGAGCTAGATGACCTGTTTGTGCTGCTAATGCAATATTAAAATTATTCACATTATCTATAAATTGTTGTTGATCAAGCTCTACTGAAAATCCTTTGAATGCTTCTAATTTATCAATAGTTCCTCCAGTGTGTCCAAGTCCTCTTCCAGACATTTTAGCAACTGGAACATCACAGCTAGCAACAAGTGGTGCTAAACATATTGAAGTTTTGTCACCTACTCCGCCAGTTGAGTGCTTATCAACTTTTATTCCTTTAATATTAGATAAATCTAACTTATCCCCTGAATTTACCATTGCCATTGTTAAATCAGCAGTTTCTCTTTTATTCATTTTATTAAAGAAAATTGCCATCAAAAGAGCTGATGCCTGATAATCAGGAATTTCTTTATTTGTATATCCTTGAACGAAAAATTCAATCTCATCTTTTGTTAATTCTAATCCTTTTCTTTTTTTCAAAATTATATCATACATTCTCATACTAATTCCTCCTTGGTTATACCTTATATATAATATAACCTAATTTAAATTTTCAGATATAAACATAATTCGTTTATATCTGAAAATTTTATAGATTATACATTAACTCTTTTATTACCATTTATAAATTTTATTTATAATTTAGACTATTAAATTTATGTATTCTAGCAATTTCTTATTAAAATTAATCTAAATTATAGCTTTTAATAAAATTTTATATACTATCAAATATCAAAATTTTTTCTTTACTAATAAAGCCTGCAAGTGGATTTTATAATAATTCAAACCCACTATACAGCCTTATAAGTATTATTAAATTTATCGTTTTCTAAATCTAAATAAATATTTATCTCTTTAAGTTTTTCTACCACTATACTATCTAGTACTACTAGATCTGACCTTCTCATAATGACCCTCCTATCAAAAACTATTTTCTAATCTTTTGTTATATAAAATAGTTATGCCCTAGGATGTGCATTCTTATATACTAAATTAATTTTATCACTATTAATTATCTCATAATAAGTATCCATATAAGTTAATACTTGATTACCCAATAATTTTTGCACAGCTCTAACATTCGCACCATTTTGTAGCATATGCACAGCAAATGAATGTCTGAATGTATTTAGATTAACATCTTTTTTTATTCCAGCTTTATGAGAGTACTCTTTAACAATTCTCCATATTCCTTGTCTAGTTAATCCTTTACCATTTAAATTAACAAATAATTTATTAACACCACTTTCAGCAACTTCATCTCTAACTAAAATATATTCTTCAAGAGCTCTAGTTGCACTTCTTCCTATTGGAATTAATCTTTCATAATGTTTATTGTCAGTACATTTTACAAAAGAAAGATCCAAATTTATATCCTCAACATCTAATGAAATAAGTTCAGATACTTTCATTCCAGTTGCATACATAAGTTCAAGTAACGCATTATCTCTAATACCTTTAACTCCATTTTTTTCTACAGATTTTATAATCCTGTCAACCTCTTCAACAGTAAGAATTTGAGGTAACTTTTTGCTAGTTCTACTACTCTTATAAGTTATTTTAGGAATATCACTTATTTTTCCTTTTGTTTTTAAAAATCCATAAAAGCTTCTTAAACTTATTACTATTCTATTTATTGATCGTTCTGACTTACCTCCATCTAAAAGATTTTGAATATATCCTGTAATAGCTACATTATCTGTTGTGTAAAGCTCCATATCCTTAACCTTAAGGAATTTTATAAAAAGATTTACATCAGTAACATATGCATATACGGTATTTTCACTTTTTTCATTGTTTAGTAAGTACTCCTTATAACTCTCTATAATTTCTAACATTCTTCTCTCCTACACCATTGCTAATTATATATATTCGACAATTTTTTCTATTTTCCTTCTATTTTTCTTTAGATCACTTATTTTTTATAGATAAAATTTAGTTACTACAAATTTAATAATATTAGGACATATATAAGTTTCTACAACTATACCTATGACAACAACACATAATAATATTATTAAAATGTTGATGCCTCCTTTATTTAAAATTAAATTTCTTATTGGTGTTTTTCTAATAAATTTCTCCTTAAATTTTGTTGTTGAAATACTAAGTGCCATTATGCTAAGTGCAATAATACTAGGAATGTAAATAATATTTTGTGGTATGATAGAACTTAACGCAATTCCTAAACCTTGTCCATCAAAAGTAGTTAATAAAAATGTAAAAGTATATCCTATTGTAAAACCTTTAATTAGATCTAGAGCTAATATTATAGGACTCCCAAAGAATGTAAAGCTAAATATAATTATTGGTACTATTAAAAGTATATTCTTCTTAACAACTTCTAATAACAAAATTCCATAATCTATTGGTTTTTTTCCCATACTATTTATAAAACTTGTATAATAACTAGTTAAATCTTGTCTATCTGTAGGATTCATGCTTTTTACTGCATAAACACCAAGTACGATTCCAACACAGAAAAATAATAGTACTAACAAATAATATAACTTCTGTTCTTCAAATGCATTACCTATTTTTTTAACCAAAGCTTTCATCTTTCTATCCTCCTAAAGTTGTTATAAATAATATTATGATATTAATTATAAATTTATTCTTACAACTTAAGGATAAATATGTAAATATATTAAAAAGAAGCAATTTAAAATAAAAAATTGCTTCTTTTTAATAATTTTATAGATACATGAAAGCTGATATAGTTTTTGTATCTATAATTCTTCCATCTTTAATCATTTCTTTTATTTCTTTTATTTTATATGGTTTAGCTTCAATAAATTCGTCATCATCTCCACCTTTTACCCCTTTATAAAGGTTTGTAGCCTTATATATGTGTATTTGCTCATCAGTAAAACCAGCACCCGTTGCAATAGTTCCTAAATACTCTATATCCTCTGATTTATATCCTGTTTCCTCTTCAAGTTCTCTATATGCACAAACCTTAGGGTCTTCACCTTTTTCTAATTTTCCTGCCGGAATTTCTAATAAAATTTTATTTAATGCTACTCTAAACTGCTCTACTAGCAACACTGTTTCATCATCTAGAAATGCAAGTACTGCTGATGCTCCCGGATGTCTTATAACATCTCTATTGCCCTTATTCCCATCTGGTAATTCAACATCTATACTAACAAATTTAAGAAAATTACCTTCATACTTTAGTTCTTCTTTTATTATCTTTTCATTTAAATCCATCTTACTACTCCTTCCAATCTATTACATACAATTATTATATACATTTTTGTTTTTATTTACAATTCATACTAATTGTATTGTAATAAATAAAGAATTAATTTGTCGTGCTTTGTGAAGGGTTATTTGAACTAGTTGATTCTTGTGATGAATCAGAATTAAATAATCCTTTAACCCAATTTACAAATTTAGTGAATATACCTTCATCTTCTGTAGATTGTGTATTATTATTTTCACCGCTTTGTTGGATTTCATTATTTGTTCCAGTAACTACTGTACTATCACCTAATGCTTCATTATTAGTTTGATTCAATATTCCAGTATCCTCAGCTTTATTTTCTACTTTTTCTTTAGCACCACTAAAGAATTCTTTGATATTACTCCATAGGTTTTGGAAAAATCCTGAATCTTTAATAGCTTGTCCTGAACTTTCCAATACATCTTGGATATTCTTACCTATCTCATTTAATGTATTTTTCATTTCATCATAATTATATCCTTGCTTACCTATATCAACCATAAGATTACTTAGTTCTTTTTCTTGTTCTGGAGTAAGTTTTATATTGTAATTATTAGTTACATTATTTATTATATTATTTACTGTATTTGGAGTCTCTGCTTTATCCTTTATAACTTGTGTTTTTACATCATTAACTACAGCTGCTGCCTTTTCTTGTCCAATATTTGAATCATTTGCAAGATTACCTGTAGTAACTAATTCCTTATTAGCTAATTCTTTTTTTTCTGAATCTAATTTATTTCCTGTTGAATCTTCAAATCCTTTTAATATTCCTGTTAATGCACCAGTACCTGAAACTTGGAACGGTGCTGCTGCTATTACATTAGCATCATTTATTCCTGCTGTTACTAAAGTATTTGATATCATAGAAGCTGTTACCCAAGTAAGATTTACAGTTTTTACATTTATTCCTGAACCTGCCTTTGTAGGTTGTACATATGAGCATGATATAGTTTTATTCCCTATTTCAGCTGCACTTGCAATCCCTTTTAAAGCTTCTCTTTCTTCTTTATTGTTTACATTTATTAACTGATATGTTCCTTCTTTAGCATTAAAATACTTAAGCATATCATTTTTTTGCTCTTGAGTTAAATTTGCACCAAGTGTTATTACATTGAATTGATCTGCAAAAGCAAATGTATTACTGCTTATTGCTATTATTGTTGTTAATGCTATTATAGAAAATATTTTTTTAGCCTTCATTTATTTTCTCTCCATTCTATTTTTGTAGTTAAAGTATATAATACAAAACTTATTAACCTTTTATACTCTAACTATACTATTAATTTC
>NZ_JAIKTU010000025.1:0-14709 GCF_019753795.1 Clostridium sardiniense
TGAACAAATAAGTTTGAAGGAATATATCGACCCGTTTACGGGTGAGCCGGTGAAAGGAAATAAGAAATAAAGCACCTTATAGGTGCAGTTTGTAAAAGTATGCGGTTGGCAAACCGTTTCGATGTGCTAGTAGCACAGCCAGTAACATGCCCTTATAGGGCTAGAGCAAACCACCCGTTTTACGGGTGGTCATGATTTAGTAAAATATATTGGAATGATATGAATGGTTAACTAAAGGAGAAATGAATTAAAAATAATAAGCTTATACATAATAGTATTTTATTTGAATACATAACATTTTAAATAGTATAATTAGGATAAAAAGGATTTGATTTTTATGAAGCTGTCAATAGGAGAAACAAGTAAAATTTTTAATATAAGTAAGGATACTTTAAGATATTATGATAAAATAGGTATTTTAAAACCTCAGGTTAACCCTAAAAACGGATATAGATATTATTTATTAAGAGATTTGGAAAAGTTAGGGTTAATTGTAGGTATAAAATACCTAGGGATATCATTATCTGATATAAAAAGCACAATAGAAAGTGAAGATATACATAGCTACAAAAACTTGGTTGTAAGACAAGAAGATATAATAAAAAAAAGACTTAATGAATTAGTTCAGTTAAAAGAAAATTTAGCTAATAGTAAAATAATAATGGATAAAATAATAAATTTTAATAATGAATATGACTTTACAAAGATTGATGTAAAAAATAAAAATTATATTCTTTATAGCATCAATATGAAAAGCCTTTTATGTTCTAATTCATTCGAAAATATTAACTTGAAATTTGAGAAAGAAGTAGCTAATTTAAGCGAAGAATCTTATTTTTATATTTATAACATTTTAGAAAATAAAGATGTAGAAGAGAATGATGATATGTTTTTTGTAAAAGAAAACTCAAATATCTTAAAATTAGTTGAAAAATATTCAAAAGAAAATATTATAGATTTTAAAAGAAAAATTATTTCTGGAAAATTTGTATGTGTAGACTTTTATGGAACAATAAGAGAAATACATAATTATATACTTCTTCTTAATAAACATTTTAAATGCTCTGCAAATAATATTGCATATGTTAAATACGAATTTTACCTACCTAGAAAAAATGAAGATATTATTTATTTTGTAAATATAAATCTAGCAATTTAATATAAAAACTTTAAAAATAGTGTTGACCTTGGAGTTGCTCTAACCTTTATAATCATAAATACAAGTTATGAAAAGAGAGGTAATTAAATGGAAGAGAATATCTTAGGAAAAGAAAAAATATCAAAACTATTCATTAAGTTTTCAATACCGGCAATTATAGCTATGGTTATAGCAGGTATGCAGTCAATGGTAGATGGAGTGTTTATTGGGAATTTCGTTGGTTCCACTGCAATGGCTAGTGTTAGTTTAGGTGGACCATATATACAACTTGTAATAGGTCTATCTATGATGATAAGTGTAGGGTCCTTAAGTTTTATGGGAAGAAGTCTTGGCGAAGGAAAGAAGAAATTAACTCAAAATATATTTAGAACTGCACTCATTCTTTTAGGTGTATTTGCTGCAGTTTTAACAATAATAGGAGTCTTTTTCAGTGATAATATAGCTAATTTACTTGGAGCAAATCCTGAATTGTTAGATGGAGTATCTACATATATAAGAACAATATCAATATGTATAATTCCTATGTCACTTGCATTTTTAATTGGATTTGCAGATAGACTTGTTGAAAAACCAGACTTATATTTTAAAGGGATGGTATTAAGTCTAATAGTGAATATAACTTTAAATTATATTTTAATAAAACAAATGAATTTTGGGATAATTGGTGCAGCACTAGCAACGGGATTATCATATACATCTGTATTTATTATTGTTATATCTCCAATGTTAAAAAAAGATAATATTATAAATATCTTTTTGGGGAGGTTTGATAAAACAACTATAATACCAATGATTTATAATGGTTCATCTGAAGCTATGACTGCTGTATCGTCAGCAATATCTGCTTATCTATTTAATATGGCATTTATGAGTTTCACTGGAGAACTAGGTGTTGCGGCTTTTACAAGTATTAATTATATAGCACAATTTGGTACTTTAATTGTATTTGGAATTGCAGATGGAATCGGATCTATAATAAGCTATAATTATGGTGCAAAATACTTTGGTAGAGTTAGATCAATTTTAAAACTATCATTGAAAATAGCTTTTGTAGTAGGCATTGGAACATTTCTAACATTACTCTTTTTTGGAGAAAATATAATAAATATATTTGTATCTTCAGATCAAAATGTAGTAGAGTTAGCTGTTCAAGGCTCTAAAATATATGCATTTGCATTTTTATTAAATGGATTTAATACACTTTGCTCATCATATTTTACTTCCATAGGATATGCTAAAGAATCTGTAATTATTGCTTTAAGCAGAGGGCTTGTATGTATAGCTATAGGAATAACAATATTACCTAGAATTTTTGGACTAAACGGTGTTTGGCTTACTATTCCTTTTGCTGAATTCATTACTATTATAATATGCTACTGCTTAGCAAGTAAGTATATTTCATCAAAGAAAGATACTTGTAGTCAAGCAATACTAGATTAATTTTAATTATCTTAAACTATCATTAATTAAAATTTCTTTATCATTATATAAAAGAAGAAAAGGCAAAGTCTTTTTTTATCGAATATAAATTTGTTTATGCAAATTTTATACTGTTTTCAAAATTAATTATATAAGATATTAAAGGGAATTTTTCATAGAAGAAAAATTCCTTTTTTGTACAAACAGAAGTTTATGATTACATAGACTATTTTTTATATTACTGATTTTGATTTTCTTTAGATAGTTCTCTTATCTTAGGTGAACTGAAATATAATCCACAAACTTTATATTTAGAATCAACTTCTTTAAAGGATATAGATATATTTACAGGCTTGTCTTCTTTGGTAAATTTGCTTTTATAAAGTAGACTTACAGAATCTTTATCTTTTTTAGCTTGTATAAATTCTAAGGATCCTTCCTCATAGGTGCCAACAGCTTCTTGAATAGGCATAACTAACTTGATAAAGGCAGCTTTATCAGGAAACATTTCATCCATAGATTCATCAAAATCTTTCCTAAAATCTTCATAATTTAAATCACTCATTGAAGTTAATATATTTTTTGTTATATTATCTGAGTATTCTCTTATATTAGATGCATCATAATTTGATGAACAAGCCATTAAAGATATAGTGAAAATAGTTCCTAGTATAACTAGTAGAAACTTTTTAAGCTTCATATAAAAACCTCCATTTTAAAAGTAAAAAACATTAAGAAAATTATACCACAGTTTTACTAATAATCGGACTTTAGGGCAACAATAAAAACATGATGTATGATATAATATTTTAATACTAGGAAGGGAGGATGATGATTTGGATTTAAAATCATTATTAAATAAAGAACAGTATGAAGGTGCAGTTACTGTTGACGGTCAAGTCCTAATATTAGCAGGTGCAGGTTCAGGTAAGACAAGAGTTCTAACATATAGAATGGCTCATATGATAGAAGATCTAGGAATTAAACCATGGAGCATACTTGCAATAACGTTCACTAATAAAGCTGCCAAAGAGATGAGAGAAAGAGTTGAATCACTTGTTGGTGAAAAAGCTAATGAAATGTGGATATCTACTTTCCACTCAACTTGTGTAAGAATACTTAGAAGAGAAATTGAAAAACTTGGTTATAAATCAAGCTTTACTATATATGATACCTCAGATCAAAAGACACTTTTAAAAGAATGCATGAAAACTTTAAATATAAATGATAAAGATATAACCATTCAAGAAATTATGGGTAAGATAGGAAGAGCTAAGGATAATATGCAAAGTCCTGCAAGTTTCATGAGAGAATTTGAAGATAATTTTAGAGAAAAGAAGATTGCAGACGTTTATGAAATGTATCAAAAAAGACTTAAAGAAAATAATGCCTTAGACTTTGATGATCTTATATTTAAAACAGTAGAGTTATTTAGATCAAATGATGATGTTTTAGAATTTTATCAAAATAAGTTTAAATATATAATGGTAGATGAGTATCAAGATACTAATGGTGCTCAATATGAATTTGTTAAGCTTTTAGCTATGAAGTACAAGAATATATGTGTTGTTGGTGATGATGACCAATGTATATATGCATGGAGAGGTGCAGATGTAACTAATATTCTTGATTTTGAAAAAGATTATCCAAATTGTAAAGTTATAAAACTTGAGCAAAACTATAGATCAAAAGGGAACATATTAGATGCTGCTAATGTTGTTATAGTAAATAATTCAAGAAGAAAGAGCAAGGCACTTAGAACAGAGCAAGAGCCTGGAAGTAAAATAAAAGTATATAGAGCGTATTCAGATAAAGAAGAGGGAGACTTTGTAGCAAGGCAAATACTTGATACAAAATCTAAAAATAGATGTGAAAATAAAGATTTTGCAGTTCTTTACAGAACAAATGCACAGTCACGTATTTTTGAGGAAACATTCAGAAGAAGAGGAATTGCTTATAAAATAGTAGGTGGAACAAAGTTCTACGATAGAAAAGAAATTAAAGATATGTTAGCGTATCTTAAAGTTCTTATAAATCCTCAAGATGATATAAGTATAAAGAGAATTATAAATGTTCCAAAAAGAAGCATAGGGGATGCTACTGTTAATAAAGTACAAGAATTTGCAGATATGTATGAATTAAATCTTTGGGATGCACTTCAAGAAGTAAGAACTATACCAACTCTTACTCCAAGAAATTGTACTTCACTTGAAAAGTTCACAGAGCTTATGGATAACTTTATTATAATGGCAGAAACTATGCCAGTTTCTATGCTTATTGAGGCTATATTAAAAGATACTGGATACCTAGAAGAGCTTAAGAAGTCTAATGAAATAGAAGATAAAAGTAGAATTGAAAACTTACAGGAATTAGTATCTGATGCTGTTGAATTTGAAAAGAGTAGTGAAGATAAGAGTTTAATTGCTTACTTAGAAAAAGTATCATTAGTTCAAGACATTGAAGATTCAGAAGGTGAAGAAGATAATGCTGTAGTATTAATGACTCTTCATAGTGCTAAAGGGTTAGAATTTCCACATGTATTTATGGTTGGAATGGAAAATGGTCTTTTCCCAAGTATGAGTGATTTTGATAAGGAAGATCAGATGGAAGAGGCAAGAAGACTTTGTTATGTTGGTATAACAAGAGCTAAAGAAACACTTCATATGACTTCAGCTGAAGTTAGAAGAGTCTTTGGTAGAACAGTGTCTTATAGCCAATCAGATTTCATTGGAGAGGTAAGAAGTGATCTAAAGGAGTATGTAAATGAAAGAAGTACTAATGGTGCAGCTAGAGAAGGAATGTTTACTACACCTGGAAAGCCAAACTTTAATAATCCACATAGTTTAAGAAATTCTATGGGATCAAGTACTCAAAATAGAGCTGTATCTCCAGCAGGAATATCACATACTTCACCAAGTAGTGCTAAAACATCTGCAAGTCCAGCAGAAATTAGTCTTGGAAGAAAGGTAAAGCATGATAAATTTGGAGAAGGTACAGTAGTATCAGTTATGCCCGCGGGAAATGATAAGAAACTTACAATAGCATTTGATAAACAGGGAGTAAAGGTACTACTATTATCAATGGCTAATTTACAACTTTTATAATACCAGGAGGAAGTGTAAGCTTATGGATAAAAGAGAAAGAATGAAGTCTCTTGTAGAAGAGTTAAATAGATATGCATATGAATATTACGCTTTAGATAATCCTTCAGTTAGTGATAAGGATTATGATAAGAAATATGATGAACTTGTAGCTTTAGAGAAAGAGCTTAATGAAGTGTTACCATATTCACCAACAGTTAGAGTTGGTGATGTGGTTCTTGAAGGCTTTAAGAAATATACTCATAAAGGTAGGCTTTGGAGTTTAGGAAAAGCTCAAAGTATTGAAGAAATAATTGAATGGCATAATAGAAATGTTAAATTCGTAAATGAAATGAATGAAAGAGGCGAGGAATTACCACCTCTTAAATATATAGCAACTAAAAAGTTTGATGGATTAACAGTAAACTTAACATATGATGAAAATGGAGTTCTTGTGGTTGGGGCGACTAGAGGTACAGGAACAGTTGGAGAAGATGTAACAGCACAAGTAAAAACTATAAAGAGCATACCCCTTAAAGTTGCTTGTAGTGATGTATTTGAAGTTCATGGAGAAGCAATAATGACTACAGAGGCTTTTGAAAAATATAATTCAGAAGCTGATGTTCCACTAAAGAATTTAAGAAATGGAGCAGCGGGTGCACTTAGAAATCTAAATGTACGTGAAACAGCTAGAAGAAACCTTTCAGCATTTTTCTATGATGTGGGGTATAAGGAGGGCCAACCTTTTAAAACTTACACTGAAATGATGAGTTTTATAAAAGATATGGGATTCCCAGTAGATGATTACATAAAGGAATGTCATACAATAGAAGATATTCAAAAAGAAATAGATTATATCAGAGATATAAGATTTGATTTAAATTATGATATTGATGGACTTGTACTTGCAATTGATGATATGAGAACTAGAGAACTTTTAGGATATACAGTAAAATTCCCTAAATGGGCTATTGCATATAAATTTGAAGCTCAAGAAGCCACAACTAAACTTTTAGAGATTGAGTGGAATGTAGGTAGAAGTGGTAGAGTATCACCAACAGCTATTTTAGAGCCAGTTGAACTTGCTGGAGTTACAGTAAAGAGGGCTACATTAAATAATATGGATGATATAAAAAGAAAAGGAGTAAAAATTGGAGCGGAAGTCTTTGTAAGAAGAAGCAACGATGTTATTCCAGAAATTATGGGAGTTGTACCTGAAAGTTTAGAAGATTCAATTGATATAATACCTCCAACTATATGTCCAGCTTGCGGTAGTCACTTAGTAGAAGAAGGAGCTCATATATTCTGTGAGAATACTTTATCATGTAAACCACAGCTTGTTAAAACTATAGTCCATTATGGGTCAAGAGAAGCTATGAATATAACAGGATTCTCAGAAAGAACAGCAGAACAATTATTTGAGAGACTAAATATAAAATCAATTGGAGATTTATATAAACTAAATAAAGAAGATTTAGAAAAGCTAGAGAAATTTGGACCTAAGAAGGCTCAAAACCTATTAGATTCAATAGAAAATAGTAAGAACTGTAAGCTTGAAGCATTTATTTATGCATTAGGAATTAAAAATGTAGGTGCAAAGACTGCAAAAGATATAGTGAGTAGATTTAAATCTATTGAAGGACTTAAAAAGGCTACATTTGAAGAATTAGTGGAAGTTCCTGATGTAGGAGATATAGTTGCTAACTGTATTGTTGAATTCTTTGATGAAGAGAAGGTAATAGAGACAATAGATGAGCTTTTAGAACTTGGAGTTAATCCAGTATTTGAAGAAAAAGAAATCTTAGAGAGTGTATTTGAAGGAAAAACTGTAGTTGTAACAGGAACTATGGAAAAATACTCAAGAAAAGATATAAAGGAAAAGCTAGAAACACTTGGAGCTAAGGTTTCTGGTAGTGTAAGTAAAAAGACAGATTATGTTATAGCTGGAGCGGAAGCTGGTTCAAAGCTTACTAAAGCGGAAGAATTAGGAGTTAAGGTTATTACAGAAGATGAATTTGAAAAAATGATAGGAGGTTAGGTATTTTGAAAAAAGCAATAAATATGTTAAGCATTGCTTCTAGTATTATAGCTTGTGCAGTTATAATTTGTACTTTTCTAACTTCGTATCAGTTTGTTTATTTAGGGCAGATGTTTGATTCATATTTAGCAGTTCAAGTTACTGTAGCAATAACTATGTTATTATGGGCTTTAAGGTTTTGGATGAATGAATATGGAAGAAAAAGATTATTTCATACATTTGTTAGCTTAGCGATAGCAGTTTCACTAATTTTCTTTATTTTTTTAACTGTAAGATAATAAAATATAAATAAAAAATACTTCTATGGTGTACATAGAAGTATTTTTTATTTATGATCTCTTTTTTCAAAATCTTTAACATTATCCAAGTCTGAAATGGTAAATCCATCTGGAGTTTCATCATGTAAAAAGTCTTCATAAGAATATTCTTGCTTATTTATGCAGAGAGAATCTAACTTCTGACTCATTTTTTCAAGAATGTAATTTTTATAACGAAGTTGATTATAAGCTTTTAAGGCTATAATGAAAAGCCAAATGCCAATAAACATAAAAGTTAACATAAAAAGTATGCCTATAATGGATACTAAAACAACTAAAAATGCCATCTTAACGCCTCCTCAAAATATAGGTTAATTATAGCATATTATTTTATAAAGTTAACCAAAGTAGAAAAAAATATTCACTTAAATTGTTTAGAATAAATGGTCATTGACAATAATTATGATAGGTTAATGAAAAGGAGAGGTATAGGTATGAAGAAATTTTTAATACCATGTATTTTTATAGCCCTATTGCTAATATTTACTCTAAGCTTTATAGAGATAGAAAAGTTAGATGATTCTAATGGAACTGAATCACTTTTATATGCTGTTAATACTATACCTAATGAACTGAAAGATGTAAGTAAGCTTACGGTAAGAGAAGAGGATATAATTTGTGCCACAAGTAAGGGGCTTGTTGAGAAGGATAGTGAAGGAAAGATAGTTCCTTCATTAGCAACAGAAGTTAATGTAAAAGAAGATGGGATAGAGTATGAATTTAAGATAAGAGAAGATGCATACTGGAGTGATGGTAATAGAATCACCGCAGAAGACATAGCTAACTTTTTTAAAGAATTATTAAAAGAAGAAAAAGATGAAAATATAGAACCTTTCTTGGATGTATATGGAGCAAGGGAATTTAGAAAAGGTAATGTAACTTTTGAGAATGGAGTAGCTATAAATTCAAAGGAAGAAGTTCTTATTATTCGTTTAAACAAAAAGAATGATAAATTCTTAGAAGAATTAACTAAGACTCAATATAGAGTAAGGAGATATCTAATGATGTGGGATGACATAGAAAATAATTATAAAACTATAGTTTATTCTGGAGAATATTACATCAATAAGGTTACTGATGAAGGTATTGAGCTTAAAAAGAATAATAATAGTAGCAAGGATGTATCAGTAGAAACTATAAATATAGTTGAAGATGATAATGAAGAATTATCAATGGCTGCCTTTGAGATTGGTCAAAGAGACATGGTGGTTAATCCACCTAATACTCAGTTAAATAGATTGCAGAGTGAGGGAAGACTTAAGACCTTTCCATCAGATAATGGAAAGTATATTTCATTAAATTCAGAAGATGAAAGCTTACCCTTATCAGTGAGAAAGACATTGTACTTTAATATAAATTTAGCAATGACATCTTATCAGGAAGAGAATAGTAATTACTTAGAACTTGCTGAAAGCAGTTATTTTAGAGATGATAAAGAAAATTTAGATAAACTTCAATCAAGAAAAGTTATGACTACTAAGCAGAGCGGGAAAATTCCAGAAGTTATAACTTTTATGGCTAAGGATAATAATGAGAATAGAGCTATTTTAAAGCATATACAAAGTTGGTTTAAGGATAATACGGAGAGTACAGTTAGATATACTCTTGTAACGGAAGAGGAGTTTAAAAATTTAGAATTAAGAAATAGGTATGATGCTGTAATAATAGATGAGACTGCGAATTCAAACAATAAAGAAGAGTTTTATTTAAAGTTAAAAGGCTACTATACTGAAAAAGAGCTATCTATGTATGAAGAAATAATTAAAACAACAAATAAAAACTTTAATGGATTAGAAGACACTTTATTTAATAGTTATAGTATACTTCCGTTATTATTTGAAAAGAAAAATGTTGCTGTATCTAAAGATGTAAAAAATATAGAATTTGACTGGTATGGAAACATAAATTTCAAAACATTAAAATAAGGTTGCTATTTATGCAACCTTATTTTAATAATAAAACTTAATTATCATAAGTTTTAGAAATCACATCTGTATTTTCAGAGGTACCATCAATAGTGGTTTCGTCTTTAACTTCTCTCTTATTTACTGAGGTCTCTACAGAAGTTTGGGATTTATCATTTTTATTAATTGTAATATCATCATTAGTATTAGCCATACTGTCATCAACAGTATCAGTTATAATGTCTACGTTAGTATTAGTAGTTGCATCTGATGATGAATTTCTAAATTCAAAGTTTGGTTCTTTAAGTTCTAATTTTTCAAAGAAATTATCCTTAAATACATGGATAAACATAAAGAATATAAACATATTTTTATAACTATCAAATGATTTGCTAGATGAAGTAGTAAATAAATCTTTCTTTCTTGAGTAAGTTATATTTTTTAAAAATATTGGCGATAACCCTGTGCTAGTTAATGTAGGTAAACTTGGCATTCTAAAGAATGTTTCATCTAGCATATCTTTAGATAGCATACTAAAGCCTTTATATCTTTCTACATTATCTAAATCTGGTGCATCAGGCCAACTTGTAATTAAATTTGAGTTTAAGAAGTATTTTTTATATATTTTAGATATCATTGGAGTATATTCTCTTAATAAATCTGATTTATTAGCAAACATTATAACTGAAATTAAATAAAAACAAAGATCAAAAGAAGTATACTTAATTTCTTTTTTATCAGTAAGCTTTTGAATTATATTATTATCTTCATCATATAAGGACAATAATTTTTCCATTATTTCAGTATATTTTTCTTTGAAGGTTATTAAACCAGTATGTTCATATGAGTACATCAAATTTATAGCAAAAAGAGCACATAAGTCTAATGATTCTATATAATAATCTTTTTCATCAAATTTATTAATTAAAAACTCACTTAGATCGGTTATAAGGCTCACTATTTCATTATCATTAGAATATTCATAATAGATATTAAAAGCTAATAATGTTTTAAGTCCTTCATCGAATGATAGATTATATAAAGCTTCTTTGTAATCTAGGAACATCTGAAGTATTTGTGATGAGAATTCTTTATACTCTTCCTTAGTTTCTTCATCTTTTGCATAAATAGAGTATAGATAGTAAGCATTCATCATAAAGGCTTGATCACTAAATATAAACTTTCTATCCTTCTCAATTAAATTACCATCTTTAGATTCGCTTTCAAATAAACTCTTTTTAGTAATAAAGATACCTTCAGAATTTCTAAGGTTCTCATAATAAAAATCAAGTTGTTCATGTGCAAGATATCTATAAGCATCTTTAAGTGAGTCCTTAGAAGCCTTTTTATTAAAATGAGAGTAGTAGTCACTAAGTTCTAATAATGACATAGTCATTAAAGCATTAGTTGATGGATTTACTTCTCTTTTAAAGGAAGATGAGTCAAAACCATGAGAAGTCTTATTGTGCATAAACGTTGGCGATGATTTTTTATATAAGCACAATACTGGTGAAAATTTACTTAATATGCTAATATCTTTTGTAGATGTATTTTTTTTGGAATTCCTTGAAGAGAAGGTACATCCGCACTTAGAGTTTAAAGTAAGTATTTTAACGGCTTCTTTTGATAGATGAAAAAGCTGACCACATACTTCATCCTGTGATAAGCTATTCATACGAAAAAATGGCCCAATATATCTCAAAATATTTCACCTCATATATAATTCTTATAATAATTAATATGAGTAAATTTTTAAAATAGTGCAAAAAACTAAAAAAACATTTAAATTAGTATATAAAAATTAGAAATAATAGATTATTAATGAAGGAGGAAACTAATATGAGGTGTGACGGAAGAAAAAATGATCAAGTTAGACAAACAAAGGTAACTAGAAACTATACAAAATATGCTGAAGGATCAGTTTATATAGAGGTAGGAGATACAAAAGTACTTTGTAATGTATCAATAGAAGATAAGGTGCCACCATTTTTAAAAGGAAGTGGAGAAGGTTGGATAACAGCAGAATATAATATGCTACCTAGATCAACAGGGACTAGAAAGATTAGAGATATAGCTAGATTAAAAATAGATGGAAGAACTATGGAAATCCAAAGGTTAATAGGAAGAGCATTAAGATCTGTTGTTGATTTGAAAGCTTTAGGTGAAAAAACATTATGGATAGATTGTGATGTTATTCAAGCGGATGGAGGAACTAGAACCACATCAATAACAGGAGCATTTATAGCGATGGTTGATGCAATGAATAAACTTCATAAAGAAAGGCCATTTAAAGTGTATCCAATAAGAAGTTTTGTTGCTGCGACAAGTATAGGTATAGTAAATGGTGAGAAAGTAATAGACTTATGTTACGAAGAAGATTCAAATGCTAAAGTTGATATGAATATAATTGGAACAGAAGAAGGAGAATTTGTTGAGGTTCAAGGTACTGGGGAGGAATCTCCAATTACAAGAAGTGAACTTAATGAATTATTAGATTTAGGTGAAAAGGGATTAAAACAAATGATATCAATTCAAAAGAATTCATTAAAGATGGATGCTTTATGGATTGGAACAGGAGGAAAATAGATGAGAAAACTTATATTAGCTAGTAATAATCAGAAGAAGATTAAAGAGATAAAACATATTCTAGGAGATATGGATTTGGAAGTTAGATCTTTAAAAGATGAAAATATAGATATTGATGTAGTTGAAGATGGAATAACCTTTATGGAGAATGCCAATAAAAAGGCAAGAGAAATAAGAGACTATCTAATAAGCAGAGGAGAAGAAAAATTTCTTGTTATGGCTGATGATTCAGGGTTAGAAGTTGAGTTTTTAAATGGAGAACCAGGGGTATATTCAGCTAGATATGCAGGTGAACATGGTGATGATGCTAAAAATAATGATAAATTACTAAAAAACTTAGAAGGTGTTAAAGCTGAAAATAGAGGAGCTAAATTTGTTTGTCATATAACTCTTATAAATTATGAAGGCAAATCCTTAGATATAAGAGGAGAAGTTAATGGCAGGATAATAGAGAAGCTAAATGGAGAAGGTGGATTTGGTTATGATCCTTTATTCTACTATGAAGGCTTTAATAAGACATTTGGAGAAGCTACACCTGAAGAAAAAAATAGTATTAGTCATAGAGGGGTAGCGTTAAAAGAATTAAAAGAAAAAATTTATAAGGTTCTATAGGAGGCGGTCAGTATGTTAATAGCAGTAGTAAGCGATACTCATAGAATGCAAAGATATATAGAAGCTGTTAGAGAAAGAATTATAGACGCTGATGTTCTTATACATTTAGGGGATAATGTAGATGATGTAGAAGAACTTTCAGATGGTTTTGAGGGGGAAGTATACGCTGTAGCTGGTAATTGTGATTACTCCAATGAATATCCTATAGAAAGAATAATAGAATTAGATGGAGTTAAGATACTAGCAACTCATGGACACGCATATAATGTTAAGTGTGGATTGCATAATTTATATTATAGAGCACAAGAAGTTGGAGCTAATATAGCTTTATTTGGGCATACCCATCAAGAGTTAATTATAAGAGAGAATGGAATTACGATTATGAATCCAGGGAGCGTTTCACTACCGAGAGGAAAGGGTAGATATATTGGATTTATAGAAATTAAGGTTGAAGAAGAACCAAGTGTATATTTAGAACGTATAGAATAGATAGATATGATGATAAATTGCTAATGAAAGCTTGAATGAGTTAATAAAATGTTTATGAAACAAGCATTTTGCTTTTAAATTAAAAAGTATTGAATTTTATAATATATTCTTTGAAAAAAGTATTGACGGATTAGTAATCATCATGTAGAATAGTCATTGTCGTTGAGAGACAACGCGGTGAGCAAAATAATCTCGAAAGACGATATATGACTCTTCGGGGTGTGGCGCAGATGGTAGCGCGCATGGTTTGGGACCATGAGGTCGCAGGTTCGAGACCTGTCACCCCGACCACTAAAATTTTGTTAAATTAAATCTTGACAAAATTCTCAAAAACCTGTATAACTAATAAGGCAGGTTGCTTGTTTAACTTACTAAGTTCGAGAGACGAAGGTAACAAGTACAACATGCGGGTGTTGCTTAATGGTAAAGCTCTAGCCTTCCAAGCTAGCCACGAGGGTTCGATTCCCTTCACCCGCTCCACTTTGACAAAGAACTTCTTTTAAAAAAGTTCTTGACAAAATAAACGGAATGGTTTACAATAATAAACGTTCTGAAATGCGTCTTTAGCTCAGCTGGATAGAGCAACGCCCTTCTAAGGCGTGGGCCAGGAGTTCGAATCTCTTAAGACGCACCATTTCGGGGTGTGGCGCAGATGGTAGCGCGCATGGTTTGGGACCATGAGGTCGCAGGTTCGAGACCTGTCACCCCGACCACTTTAAATTTAATATTACCTGCGGGTGTTGCTTAATGGTAAAGCTCTAGCCTTCCAAGCTAGCCACGAGGGTTCGATTCCCTTCACCCGCTCCAATATGCGTCTTTAGCTCAGCTGGATAGAGCAACGCCCTTCTAAGGCGTGGGCCAGGAGTTCGAATCTCTTAAGACGCACCATTATTATGCGCTATGCACATGACTTTTAATCATGGTGTCCCGGGTTCGAGGTGTCCCGGGTTCGAATCCCTGATGGCGCACCAAAATATGATGGTGAATGTAGTTCAGTTGGTAGAGCGCCAGATTGTGGTTCTGGTTGTCGTGGGTTCGAGTCCCATCATTCACCCCATGTAGGGATATCGCCAAGCGGTAAGGCACCACACTTTGACTGTGGTAT
>NZ_JAIKTU010000026.1:0-14423 GCF_019753795.1 Clostridium sardiniense
AAGTCGGGAAGGGATAAACGCTGAAAGCATCTAAGCGTGAAGCCCACCTCAAGATGAGATTTCCCATAGCGTAAGCTAGTAAGACCCCTTGAAGAACACAAGGTTGATAGGTCAGAGGTGTAAGCATGGCAACATGTTCAGCTGACTGATACTAATAGGTCGAGGGCTTGACCAATAAAAAAGACGATCAACAAAAATTCATATGCAATTTTCAGAGAATAATCTGAAATCTGGTGATGATGGCATAGAGGAAACACTCCTTCCCATTCCGAACAGGAAAGTTAAGCTCTATAGCGCCAATGGTACTGCACGGGAGACTGTGTGGGAGAGTAGGACGTTGCCAGGTGTGAACTAAAAGAGATAGTAATTACTATCTCTTTTTTTCATGTGTACACTTAATTTACAAAAAATTTATATGAAAAGAGGGATTTTTTTTACTGATGAAAAAACCAAAGTTTTTCTCAATATTAAAACACAGAAAAAAAGAATTAACAAAAGAACAAATTTTTAAAGATGTTGTAGCAGGAATTATTGTTGCAATTATTGCATTACCACTTTCTATTGCACTTGGTATATCATCTGGAGTAACACCAGAGAAGGGATTAATAACAGCCATAATAGCAGGATTTTTCATATCACTATTTGGTGGAAGTAGAGTACAAATTGGAGGTCCTACAGGAGCTTTTGTAGTTATAGTTTATGGAATTATAGAAAAGTATGGACTTGAGGGACTTATAATTTCCACATTAATGGCAGGTATAATTTTAATACTGTTTGGAATATTTAGACTTGGGAATTTAATAAAATATATTCCAAAGAGTATTACTTTAGGATTCACTTTAGGTATAGCTATTACTTTATTATCTACTCAAATAAAAGATTTATTTGGATTAAGTATAGATAAAGTACCTTCTGAATTCATCCAAAAATGGAATGTTTATATATCACATTTTAATAAAATACACTTTATTACATTATTAATTGGTATACTATGTATTGCCACAATAATCTTATTCCCAAAGGTTAATAAGACAATACCGGGATCCCTTATAGCATTAATAGTATCAACTTTAATAGTTTCTGGATTAAGTTTAAATGTTGAGACAATAGGATCAGCTTTTGGACAAATTTCATCAACTATTCCAAAGCCAGAGCTTCCAGCACTTACAATAGATAAACTAAAGGTTTTATTTATGCCATCTCTTACTATAGCATTTTTAGCTGCTATAGAATCATTATTATCAGCGGTTGTTGCTGATGGAATGATAGATAAAAAACATAACTCAAATACTGAATTAATAGGACAAGGTATAGCAAATATTGCATCATCATTATTTGGTGGAATACCAGCAACTGGTGCAATCGCTAGAACTGCAGCTAATATAAAAAATGGTGGAAGAACTCCTATAGCAGGAATAATACATGCCATAACTTTACTATTAATAATGATAGTATTTATGCCTCTTATACAATACATACCACTTGTTGCATTAGCAGCAATACTTGCAGTTGTATCTTATAATATGAGTGAGTGGAGAGAATGTATAAAAATTATCCACAATAATAAATTTGATGCTATTGAGTTATTAACAACTTTTATACTAACTGTGACTTGTGATTTAGTTGTTGCAATTTTAGTTGCTATGATAGTTCACTTTATAATTATAAAATTAATAAATAAGAATAATGATAAAGATATAGATAGTAGAATAGAAGTTGTATGTTAAACAATAAATTTAAAGAAGCCTAGGGTAATACCCTAGGCTTCTTTTTTATTAAAGTTAAATTGATAATTATATACTTTATTTTAATGAGTAATACATTTTTATTAATAAATTTTATATTTATTGAATAGTAATAATAGGAGCTTAAATTATTTAGTGATTCAGTAAAAGTATGTGGATGACATAAAATAGATGGGGGATTATGTAATATGAAGATTATAAGAGAAAAAGATGGCAATAAAGAAAATGGAAATAAGCATGATATTACGGACTTCAATACTTATCTATTTCATCAAGGAAAAAATTTTTATTCATATGATATGTTAGGAAGTAAATTTAGCGAAAACGATGGGCAGCCAGGCGTTAGATTCACAGTATGGGCTCCTAAAGCAAAAAATGTTTATGTTATAGGTGATTTTAATGGATTTTCTATAGATGAAAATTATAAGATGATTAAAATCACTAATGAAGGTATTTGGAGCATATTTGTATATGGAATTAATTTAGGAGCTAAGTATAAATATGCAATAGAAGATAGAAGAGGGGAAATTCATTATAAAATGGATCCATATTCAATATTTTCAGAGGTGAGACCTAATAATGCATCTATAGTATATAAAGGAAAAGAATTTAATTGGACAGATAGTGATTTTATAAGGTCTAAAAATAATAAAAATATATATGAGAGTGCAGTAAATATATATGAAATTCATCTTGGTTCATGGAAAAGAAGGGGCGATGAGTTTTTAACATATAAAGAATTGAGTAAAATACTACCTAAATATTTAGAAGATATGGGATATACACATGTAGAGATTATGCCATTAGTTGAGCATCCATTAGATTCCTCATTGGGGTATGAAGGAATTGGGTTTTATTCAGTAACTAGTAGGTATGGAGATCTAGAAGGATTTAAGGAACTTATTAATGAGCTTCATAAAAGAGGTATCGGAATTATTTTAGATTGGATACCAAGTCACTTTTGCAAGGATGAGCAAGGACTTTATAAATTTGATGGAACTCCAACTTATGAATATGAAGAACTATGGAAAGCTGAAAATAGACAGCTTGGAACCATTAATTTTGATCTTGGAAGGCCTGAGGTCAGAAGCTTTTTAATTTCAAATGCTCTTTATTGGTTTAGAGAATATCATATTGATGGATTAAGGATTGATTCAGTCTCAAATATGATTTATTTAGATTATAAAAGAGGAAAATGGGAATGGGTGCCGAATATTTATGGAAGAAATGGAAATTTGGAGGGAATTCAATTTGTTAAAGATTTGAATGAGATTATACATAACGAATTTCCAAATGTAATGATGATCGTAGATGAAGCTAAAGATTCTTGGCCTAATGTTTGTAGTTCTATAGGAAATGGAGGTTTAGGATTCAGTTTTAAATGGAATATTAGATGGATGAGTCACATATTAGAATATATAAAATTAGATCCCATATGTAGAAAATATCATCATGCTGATTTAACTTCTTCTATGATGTACAATTACTCAGAAAATTTTATACTTCCTATTTCACATAATGAAATTGTTTATAATAGAAAATCATTGATAGATAAAATGTGGGGTGATTATTGGACAAAATTTGCAGGACTTAGATTATTTTATTCATACATGATTGGGCATCCTGGAAAGAAACTTATGTTTATGGGGAATGAGTTTGGTCAATTTAATGAGTGGAAGGAATATGAGTCACTTCAATGGGAATTAATTGATAAATATCCTATGCATAAAAGTATTCAAGTATTTTTTAAAGACTTGAATCATATATACAAAGATAATAAAGCACTTTGGGAATTGGATTATGACCCAGAAGGGTTTAAATGGATAGATGAAAATAATAATAATCAAAGTATAATTTCATTTATAAGAAGAGGCAGGAGGAAAGAAGATACATTGATTTTTGTATCTAATTTTACACCAGTTGTATATTATGACTATAAAATTGGAGTTCCATACAAGGGTGTATATGAAGAAATTTTAAATACTGATCATAAAAAATATGGGGGATCAGGGCAAATTATTGAGGATAAATTATTTTCACAAGATGAGGAATCTCATAATTTTGAAAATAGTATAAAGATAAAAGTACCGCCAATGGCAACTGTGGTATTAAAGAGAAAATTTGAGGGGGAGAATTAGATGAAAGTTTTATTTGTTGGATCTGAAGCAAATCCATTTATAAAAACAGGAGGGCTAGGTGATGTATTAGGGTCATTACCTAAATCTTTAATAAAATTAGATGTAGATGCAAGAGTTGTAATACCTAAGTATAAGAAGATAAACGAGAATCTAAAAAAAGAACTAAGATTCCTTAAATGGTTTATGGTGCCAGTTGGGTGGAGAACACAATATTGTGGTGTATTTGAGTATGAGGAGGATGGAGTCAAATATTATCTATTAGATAATGAATATTACTTTGGACGAGATGGTCTTTATGGATATTATGATGATGGAGAGAGGTTTGCTTTCTTTAATAGAGCTGTTCTAACTTTTTTAAAACTAGTTGATTTTCAACCAGATATAATACATTGTAATGATTGGCATACTGGAATGATACCAGTACTTCTTAAAGTAGAATATGCAAAAGATTTATTTTATTTTAATATAAAATCAGTATTTTCAATTCATAATATTAAATTCCAAGGAGTATTCCCAAAGGAGATATTACCAGATCTTTTTGGATATGATTTAGAACCATATTATAATGGTAGTCTTGCTTTTGATGGTGGGGTTAGTTTCATGAAAGGTGGAGTACTTTATTCAGATAGAATTTCTACAGTTAGTTATTCATATGTTGATGAAATTAAAACTCAGGAATATGGTGAAAGACTTGATTCAATATTAAGAGAAAGGGAATATGCGCTAAATGGAATATTAAATGGAATAGATTATAAAGAATTTAATCCAGAAGAAGATAAATTAATATATGAAAATTTTAGCAAGAACTCTCTAGAAGGTAAAGCTGTAAATAAAAAAGAATTACAGAAGGAGTTATGTCTTCCTGTAAATGAAAATGCGGCTATGATTTCTATGGTTACTAGGCTTACTAATCAAAAAGGACTTGATTTAGTAGTTGATATTGCAGATAAATTATTACAGCATGATATTCAGCTAGTTATATTGGGAACTGGTGATTATCACTATGAAAATCATTTTAGGGGTTTAGCTGATAGATATAGGGATAAGGTATCTGCAAATATTAAATTTGATAATGGATTAGCTCATAAAATCTATGCAGCATCAGATATGTTTTTGATGCCTTCATTATTTGAACCATGTGGGCTTGGGCAACTTATAGCTCTTAGATATGGCACTGTTCCTATAGTTAGAGAAACAGGAGGTCTAAAAGACACCATTTTCCCATATAATCAATATAGTGGATTAGGAAATGGCTTTAGTTTTAGAAATTACAATGCCAACGAGTTATTAAGTGTTACTGAATATGCGTTAGATATATTTAGAGATAAAGATAAGTGGAATTCTATAGTTATGCAAGCTTTAGATTCAGATAATAGTTTAGAGAAATCAGCTAATGATTATAATGAAATGTATAAGGAATTAATTGTAGAATAAGTCGTTATAAAATCCAGGGGGAGGGGATAGATATGCTAACCATTGACAAAAGGTCCTTTAAAAGAGCCTATAAAAAGAAGTATCTAGAAATTCATGGAGAGGAGCTTTCAGATGGAAGTAACTATAAAAAATATGAAGCTTTAGGTAGTTTGGTTAGGGATTATGTTGCAGAAAACTGGATGAAGACTAATAAGAGGTATAGTAATACTGGCGAAAAGCAAGTGTATTACTTTTCAATGGAGTTTTTACTGGGAAGACTTCTAGGAGATGCGCTACTTAATCTAGGTATAAGAGATGTATGTAAGGAAGCATTAGAGGATTTAAGTATTAGTTTAGAGGAATTAGAAAATTTAGAACATGACCAAGGACTTGGAAATGGAGGGCTTGGAAGACTTGCAGCATGTTTCTTAGATTCTATGGCATCTTTAAATATAGCAGGACATGGTTGTGGAATACGATATAAATATGGATTCTTTGAACAAAAAATTATAGATGGAGTCCAAGTTGAAGTATCAGATAATTGGCTTAGAGATGGGAATGTATGGGAAAAAAGAAAAAATGATAAAAGAGAGATTGTTAAGTTTGGTGGAAATATAATAGAAGAAGAGATAAATGGAAAAATGAAATTTACTCATGTAAATTATGAGCCAGTACTTGCAGTGCCTTATGATACTCCGGTAGTTGGATATGAGAATAATACTATAAATACATTGAGATTATGGAGTGCTGAAACAGTAAATAATGAATTTGATTTCTCATCATTTAGTAGAGGAGAATTTCTAAAAGCATTAGAATATAAGAATTCTGTTGAGGCGATATCACAAGTTCTTTACCCAGATGACTCTCAATATGAGGGGAAAATGCTAAGGTTAAAGCAACAATATTTCTTTGTCTCAGCTGGCGTTCAGTGCATAATAAGGCGTTATAAAAGACATGGCGGGGATATTAGGAGTTTAGATGAAAAGATAGCTATTCATATAAATGATACGCACCCAACTCTTGCAATACCTGAAATTATGAGAATATTATTAGATGAAGAGGGGCTTGCTTGGGAAGAAGCATGGAGAATAACAACAAATACAGTATCATATACAAATCATACAATACTTGCAGAGGCTTTAGAAAAGTGGCCTTTAGACATGTTTAAGTCATTACTTCCAAGAATATATATGATTGTTGAAGAAATTAATGAAAGATTTTGTGCAGATCTTTGGAATAGCTATACAGGTCAGTGGGATAAAATATCACGTATGGCAATAATAGCTGATGGGCAAGTTAGAATGGCTAATTTAGCTATAGTAGGTAGTCATAGTGTAAATGGAGTTGCAAAGCTTCATACAGAAATCCTTAAAAAACAAGAAATGAGTGATTTTTATTACTATTATCCAAATAAATTTAATAATAAAACAAATGGAATAACTCATAGAAGGTGGCTTTTAAAGACTAATCCAAGGCTAACAAAATTATTAGTAGATACTATAGGCGAAGGGTTTATAAAACATCCTATAGATTTAGAAGCTTTTGAGAAGAAAGTAAATGATGAAAGTATTCAAAGAGAACTCTATAATATAAAGAAAGAAAATAAAGAGAATCTTGCTGAAACGATATATGAGAAAAATGGTATTAAGGTAGATCCAAATTCTATATTTGATGTTCAGATTAAAAGGATACATGCATATAAGAGGCAAATATTAAATTGTTTAAGAATAATGGATTTATATAATAAACTATTAGAAAATCCTGGGTTAGATATCGTGCCTAGAACTTTTATATTTGGGGGGAAGGCAGCACCTGCATATCATCTAGCAAAGAAGACAATAGAACTTATAAATAGAGTTGCTCAAAAGATAAATAATGACCCTAGAGTTAATGATAAGATTAAGGTTGTTTTCTTAGATAATTATAATGTTTCCCTCGCAGAAGAGATAATAAGAGCTACAGATTTAAGTGAGCAAATATCCACAACTACTAAAGAAGCATCAGGTACATCTAATATGAAGTTTATGATGAATGGGGCTGTTACTATAGCTACATTAGATGGAGCAAATATTGAAATAAGAGATGAGGTTGGGGACGATAATATAATAATATTTGGGCTAAATTCAAATGAGGTTCTAAATTATTATAAAAATGGAGGATATTCATCATTTGATATATATAAGAATGATCCGAGAATTCAATCTTCAATAGATGATTTAATAAATGGTAAATATCATTTTGATAGAGAGAGATTCAGAGAAATATATGAAAATTTAATACCCTACAACGATCAATTCTTTGTTTTAAAAGATTTTGATTCTTATATAAAAGCTCAAGATAGAGTAGATAAGTTATATAGGGATATGAATAATTGGCAAAGAATGTGTGGAGTTAATATAGCACACTCTGGAATATTCTCATCAGATAGAACAATACTTCAATATGCAAACGGTATATGGGGGGCAGAATTATTATATAAGAATTTATAACTAATTTAATATAGTTATATAGTCCAAAAATAATAGTAATATTATTTTTGGACTTTTTATGTTGTACAAAAGATTTCATAAAATAAATTATGTATAAATTCAAATACTCGGTCATATGTTTATATAAGTGCCTTGAATTTTAATTAATTTAAATTTAGTTAGATATTTAATTTATATAATTGTGAAAAACATATGAGGGGGAGAGAGTGTTATGGGTAAAAAAGAGATAGTAGCTATGATTTTAGCTGGTGGACAAGGTTCGAGATTAGGAGTATTAACTAAGAATTTAGCTAAGCCAGCAGTGCCATTTGGAGGAAAATATAGAATAATAGATTTTCCTTTAAGCAATTGTTCAAATTCAGGTATTTATACAGTTGGAGTTTTAACTCAATATAGGCCATTAGAGCTTAATTCACATATTGGAATAGGAGATCCTTGGGATCTAGATAGAAGAGAAGGCGGAGTTAGTATATTACCTCCTTACCAAGAAGAAAAAGGCGGTATGTGGTATAAGGGAACTGCAAATGCAATATATCAAAACATAGAATATATAGATAGCTATGATCCTGAATATGTACTTGTCTTATCAGGAGATCACATATATAAGATGGATTATAATGAAATGTTAGAATTTCATAAAGAAAAAGAAGCAGATGCGACAATTGCAGTTATTGATGTATCACTTAAGGAAGCAAGTAGATTTGGAATAATGAACACTAGAGAGGATTTATCAATATATGAATTTGATGAAAAACCGAAGGTACCAAAAAGCACAAATGCATCAATGGGAATATATATATTTAATTGGAAGGTTTTAAAGAGGCATCTAATAAATGATGAGATGGATATAAATTCAAGTAATGATTTTGGCAAAAATATCATACCTAATATGATAGAAGACGGGCGTAGACTAGTTGCATATCCGTTTGATGGTTATTGGAAAGATGTTGGAACTATAGAAAGTCTATGGGAGGCAAATATGGATTTATTAAAAACTGAAAATGAATTAAATTTATTTGATGAAGATTGGAAAATATACTCTGTAAATCCAGTAAGTCCAGCACAATATGTAGGTGAAGAAGCAGAGGTTAAGAACTCAGTTATTGTTGAGGGATGTACTGTGTATGGTAAGGTAGAAAATTCTGTATTATTCCAAGGCGTTTACGTTGGAAGAGATACTGTAATAAAGGATTCTGTAATTATGCCTAATTCGTATATAGGAGATAATGTAAGTATAAATAAGGCCATAATAGGAAGTGATGTCGTTGTAAGTAAAGAATCACAAGTAGGTAGTGGTGATGATATTGCAGTTGTTGCTTCAAAGGAAGAGATAAGTCCAGGCAGTACAATTGAAGCTAAAAAGATGGCTTAAAGGAGGAAAGGGTGAGTGCATATGAATAATTGCTTAGGAATAATAAATTTAGATGAAAATGAGACTAGGATGGGAGAATTGGTTAGAAAAAGACCTTTAGCATCAGTACCTATAGCAGCTAGGTACAGGGTTATAGATTTTGTTTTATCTAATATGACTAACTCCGGAATAGAGTGTATTGGTATTTTTGCGAAAAATAGATCGAGATCTTTAATGGATCATTTAACTAATGGAAGACCGTGGGATCTTCATAGAAAAAAAGATGGGTTAAAGGTTTTTAATTTTGGAGATGAAGACCCATCATATGATGATGTTCATAATTTTGCAGATAATATTGAATTCGTTAAATATAGTAAAAGAAAATACGTACTTTTAGCTCCATCATACATGGTGTGTAATATTAATTTTAATGAGTTATTAAAACAACATAAAGAATCAGGAAATGATGTCACAATGGTATATAAAAATATAAATAATGCAAATTTAGAGTGTATAGATTGTGATGTATTAAATATAGAAAATGAAAGAGTAGTTAGTGTTGGAGAAAATATTGGTAGGGCAAATAATGCTAATATAAGCATGGAAATGTATTTCATGAGAACAGAATTATTCGTAGATATTGTTCATGAATCAATTAGAAGTGGAATGTATAGAAAAATAAAGCAATTTATACATTCCAATTTAGAGAGATTGGATGTAGGAACTTATGAATTTAAAGGATACTTAAGCTGTATAAATTCTTTAAAAGCTTATTATGATTGTAATATGGACTTTTTAGATGCAGATGTTAGTAGAGAATTGTTCTGCAAAGAAAGCCCTATATATACAAAACCTAAAGATGAAGGACCAACTCAATATACAGTTTGTAGTAATGTTAGAAACTCTATTGTAGCTAATGGTTGCTATATTGAAGGAGAGGTTAAAAATAGTATTATAGCAAGACGTGTCCATATAGGGAAAGATGTAAAAATAAAGAATTCTATAATATTACAAAACGCTATTATAGGAAATGGATGTGAACTTGAAAATGTAATTGCAGATAAAAAGATAAGGGTAGAAAAAGATGAAAGATATATTGGCTCTAAAAATTGGCCCATTGTTATGATGAAAAGAAATAACGTTTAAAAAAGGGTTGCTTTTTAAAAAACATTGTACTATAATTCAAATATCAGAAGTATTCATATAGAATTACTAGGTTATAATAAATGCGTTGAAAAAGTAAAGTAACATTTCGGAAAATCACAGAGAGGGAAGCATTGCTGAGAGTTTTCTATTTAGAAGAAATGTGAAGTGCACTTTGGAGCAGAAATTCGAATTAATAGTAGAGTTCTCCGGGATCACCCGTTATAGTGATTAGGCATGTTAGTGCTGGAATTTTGAGAGTAGATATATTTTTTATATCTAAACTAGAGTGGAACCGCGAGTAAACCTCGTCTCTAATGTATTAGAGACGAGGTTTTTTTATATTTAAAAATAATTAGGAGGTTTTATCATGAATTCAATAAATTACTTCAATTCTATTGCAAAAGACTGGAATAAAATCAGAGTGGACTATTTCAAAGATGAATTAAGGGAGATTGCAGTTAATTCTGTAGATATTAAGGAAAAAGTAATTGCAGATTTAGGGGCAGGCACAGGATTTATAAGTTTAAGAGTAGGAGAAGAGGCAAATTTAGTTTTTCCTATAGATTCATCAAAGAATATGCTTAAAGAGTTACATAAATCAGCAAAAGATAAAAATTTAAACAATATATATCCCATAAAAGGGAGTCTAGAAGATTTACCTCTTTTTGATAATTCTGTGGATATTATATTTATGAATATGGCATTACATCATGTTACAAATCCAGATGTAGCAATCAAGGAAATGAATAGAGTACTAAAGAAAGATGGGCAATTAGTTATAACAGATGTTGAAAAGCATTCAGGAGAATGGGCATCTAAAGAAATGTACGATGTATGGTTAGGATTTAAGCATGATCAATTAGAGTCTTGGTATAAAGAAGCAGGATTTATAAATATAGATGTTAAGAGTACTGGATTAATTGCTAGAGGTGAATCATCAGAAGGAGAAGTGATTGAACCTAAAATTTTTATAGCAAAAGCAACAAAATAATTAAGGAGTGATAAAGGTGAAAAAAGATTCGTTATTAATACATGGTGGAATAAGTATTGATGAAAATACAGGAGCAGTAAATATACCAATTTATCAGACATCAACATATAAGCAAAAAAGCTTTGGGGAAAATAGTGGTCATGAATATTCAAGAACTGGCAATCCGACAAGAGAGGCACTTGAAAAATTAATTGCTGATATAGAAGGTGGAAAAAGAGGATTTGCATTTGCATCTGGACTTGCTGCAATTACTGCAATACTAAGCTTATTTAAAAGTGGAGATAAAATACTCATAACTAATAATTTGTATGGTGGTACATTTAGAGTTTTAGATAAAGTATTTTCTAACTTCGGCATAAGATATGAGATAGTAGATGACTTTGAAAGTTTTGAAGATAAAATTGATAAAGATGTAAAAGCAATATACATTGAAACACCAACAAATCCGTTATTAGACGTAGTAGATATTAAAATGGTTTCAGATAAGGCTAAGAAAAATGGTTTATTAACTATTGTAGATAATACTTTCATGAGTCCATATTTTCAGAACCCATTAGATTTAGGAGCTGATATAATAATACATTCAGGAACAAAATATTTAGGTGGACATAGTGATTTAGTTGCTGGATTAGTTGTTGTAAATGATGACTTACTTGGTGAAAGATTGCATTTTATTCAAAATGCAACAGGTGGAATACTTCAACCTTTTGATAGCTTCTTATTAATAAGAGGAATTAAAACACTTTCAGTAAGAATGGAAAGACATGAAAAGAATGCGATGTTTATAGCAAATAAGTTATTAGAAAATAAAAGAATTAAAAAGGTTTATTATACAGGACTAGAAAGTCATGAAGGCCATGAGATACAAAAAAGACAAGCCTCTGGATTTGGTGGAGTAATATCATTTGTATTAAATGATGATATTGACCATAAAAAGTTTGTAAATAGCTTAGAGCTTATAACATTTGGAGAAAGTTTAGGTGGAGTTGAATCACTAATATGCCACCCTGCATCAATGACACATGCAGCACTTCCAGAAGAACTTAGAGAGCGTATAGGAATAACAGAAAAATTAATTAGAGTTTCAGTTGGTATAGAGGATAAGGAAGATATATTAAAGGATATAGAGCAAGCTTTATTAAAAGCAGGTGAAAAAGATGAATTACTATAATGACATAAGAGAATTAATTGGAAACACACCATTATTAAAATTAAATAACTTAGGAATCAAAAATGGTGTAAATGTATTTGTTAAAATTGAAGGGTTTAATCCAGGAGGCAGCTGCAAAGATAGAGTAGGAGTATATATGATAGAAAAAGCTGAGATGGAAGGAATACTTAAACCGGGATCTACTATTATAGAAGCTACTGCTGGAAACACAGGTATTGGAGTAGCACTGGCAGCATTGAATAAGGGATATAAAGTAATGTTCGTTGTACCAGAAAAGTTTTCGATAGAAAAACAGAAATTAATGAAATCTCTTGGAGCTATAATAATTAATACGCCAAAAGAAGATGGTATGGAAGGTGCTATAAATATAGCTAACTCACTGTTAAAAGAGATTCCAAATTCTATATCGTTAAATCAATTTAACAACGAATCAAATCCACACGCTCATTATGAAACAACAGGAAAAGAGATTTATGAGGATTTGGATGGAGAGATAGATTATTTAGTTGCTGGAGCTGGAAGTGGAGGAACATTTTCAGGTGCTTTAAGATATTTAAAAGAAAGTATAGATGAAATAAAAGGAATATTAGCAGATCCTATAGGCTCTATAATAGGTGGTGGAAAAGAAGGATGTTACAAAATAGAAGGTATAGGAAATAACTTTATTCCTCAAACAATGGATATGAAGTTAGTTGATGAAATTATTAAGGTAGATGATGAAGAGGCTTTTAATGCTGCAAGACTATTAGCCAAAAAAGAAGGGATTATAGTCGGATCATCATCAGGAGCTGCTCTTTCTGCTGCACTAAAATTTATAGAAAAAATAGATAGTGGAAATGTAGTTGTCATATTGCCAGATAGAGGGGACAGATACTTTAGTACAGATTTACTATAAATATAGAATATAAATTAGAAAACTATATTATGCAAATTACAATAAACATATATTAGAAAGGAAGTAATGACAATGATTAAGGTAGAAAGTTTTGAATTAGATCACACAAAGGTTAAAGCGCCTTATGTTAGAAAAGCAGGAGTGAAATCAGGGGTAAAGGGTGATATAGTATCTAAATTTGATTTAAGATTTGTTCAGCCGAATAAAGAAATCTTATCAGATAAAGGAATGCATACATTAGAACATTTCTTAGCTGGTTTTATGAGAGAAAGAATTGATAATATTATTGACATATCACCAATGGGATGCAAAACAGGATTTTATTTAATAAGCTTTGGAGATTTGGATGTTAAAGAGGTTATCGAAGCATTGGAATATTCATTACAAAAAGTGTTATTGCAAGATGAAATTCCAGCTGCTAATGAATTACAGTGTGGATCAGCATCATTACATTCACTAAATTTAGCAAAAGAGCATGCTAAATCTGTATTAGATAATGGAATAAGTGATAGATTTTATATATAACAATAGATAACAGATTAAATTATAAAAATATCCTTATACCTAAAATTGAATAAAATTTTAGTATAAGGATATTTTTTATTATATAAGGATAATATATTATTGAATATATTATAATAGATAGAAATTTATGGTTTTATATTATATAATTTAATAAGAATATATAATAATTACATCTAATACAGTACCAGGCGTATCTTAAGTAGGAAATTAAAGAATAAAGAAGAAAAAAAGAATTATATAAAAATAAATAGACATATTAGTAATAATATGTCGAATCAATATCTGTATATATGTTATTATAAATCTCGTCGCTGATGCGAAACAGCTTCCACGGAAGCAAGGCAATATTTTAAATCAAATTAAGTTAAAATAACTTATTGAAAAAAATGTTGACAAAGTTTTTCAGAGGTGGTAAGATAAGTGAGTCGCTTGAGGGCGACGAGATAAAATGGTCTTTGAAAATTGAACAGAATATATAAAACATTTAAACAACCAGCAATTCTTTTTATTAAAGTAAGTTTTATGAGTGAAAAGATTAAACTTTTTATTGAGAGTTTGA
>NZ_JAIKTU010000027.1:0-11323 GCF_019753795.1 Clostridium sardiniense
GATTTCCCATAGCGTAAGCTAGTAAGACCCCTTGAAGAACACAAGGTTGATAGGTCAGAGGTGTAAGCATAGCAATATGTTCAGCTGACTGATACTAATAGGTCGAGGGCTTGACCAATAAAAAAGACGATCAACAAAAATTCATGTGCAATTTTCAGAGAACAATCTGAAATCTGGTGATGATGGCATAGAGGAAACACTCCTTCCCATTCCGAACAGGAAAGTTAAGCTCTATAGCGCCAATGGTACTGCACGGGAGACTGTGTGGGAGAGTAGGACGTTGCCAGGTGAGTAACGAAAAGAGATAGTTTAATTACTATCTCTTTTTTTGCGTATGAAAATATATAAATTAATTTGGGGTATATAAATATTTTAAAGGTCGAGAGTTAGATTTTGTCTAAATTTCGGCCTTTATCAATTTTCCTTATAAATTTTGAAAAAAATCACTTAAAATTGTAAAAATTTAGACTATGAAATAAATGGAGTATGAAGGGGTTAAATGTTATAATTGTAAAGTAATGTAAGGATATAAGTAAGGAGGGGGTAACATGGTACAAGCAACAAAGAAAAAAGCAACGGTTAAAAAAGGACAAATAACAGACTTTGATAACTATTTGTTCCATGAAGGAAAAAATTATAATAGTTATAGATTTATGGGAGCTCACAATGTTATCGAGAAGCGGAAGAGAGGGGTTCGATTTACTGTTTGGGCACCTAAGGCAAGTTGTGTTTATGTAGTTGGAGAGTTCTCAGATTTTAAGCCTGTTGAAGAATATAAGTTAGAAAAAATAACAGAAATGGGGATATGGAGTTTGTTTATTCCTGCACTTAAGGCTGGAGTTAAATATAAGTATTACATCATTAATCAATGGGGGACTAATGGTGTATATAAAGCAGATCCATATGCTTTATTATCTGAAATGAGACCTAATACAGCATCTATTGTTAAAGAAGATGTGAAATTTAAATGGACTGATAGAAAATGGATAAATAAAAGAAATAGAACAAATGTATATGAAAGTCCTATAAATATATATGAAGTACATCTGGGTTCATGGAAGATGAAGAATGGAGAATTTTTAACATATAGTGAATTAGCTGAAAAATTAACTAAATATGTTGTAGATATGGGCTATACACACGTAGAACTAATGCCTCTTGTTGAACATCCATTAGATGCCTCTTGGGGTTATCAAGGAACAGGGTACTATTCTCCTACTAGTAGATACGGTAACGCAGAAGAATTAAAGGAATTAATAAATTCACTTCACAAAAATGATATTGGAGTAATCCTAGATTGGGTACCAGGACATTTCTGTAAGGATGAGCACGGACTGTATATGTTTGATGGAAGTCCAACATATGAGTATGAAGAAGGATGGAAAGCGGATAATAAAGGTTGGGGTACCTTTAATTTTGATTTAGGAAAGCCAGAAGTTAAAAGTTTTCTTATATCTAATGCACTATATTGGATTAGGGAATTCCATATAGACGGGTTAAGAGTTGATGCAGTTTCAAATATAATTTATTTAAATTATGGAAGGAATGAAGGAGAGTGGAGACCTAACATATATGGAGGAGATGGTAGCCTAGAGGGGATACAATTCTTAAAGGATCTAAATACAGCAGTTTTCTCTGAGTTTAATAATTTATTGATGGTAGCTGAGGAATCAACATCATGGCCAAATGTATGTAAGCCTATTGAAGATGGAGGTCTTGGATTTAATTTTAAATGGAATATGGGGTGGATGAATGATACTTTAGAGTATATAGAACTTGATCCTATATATAGAAAGTATCATCATAATAAATTAAATTTCTCTATGATGTACAATTATTCAGAGAATTTTATACTACCTGTTTCACATGATGAAGTTGTTCACGGAAAGAAGTCATTAGTTGATAAGATGTGGGGAGATTACTGGAATAAATTTTCTGGGCTTAGATTATATTTAGCATATATGATAGGTCATCCTGGAAAAAAACTTCTATTTATGGGTTCAGAATTTGGTCAATTTATAGAGTGGAGAGAATATGAAGAACTTGAATGGAAGCTTATAAATGAATTTGATATGCATAAAAAATCCAATGAATACTGTAAAGACTTGAATAAATTCTACAAGGAAAATAGTGCGCTATGGGAATTAGACTATGATCCTGAAGGATTTACTTGGATAGATGCAGATAATAATGATCAAAGTATACTTATTTTCATGAGGAAAGGTAAGCAAGAGAAGGATACATTAATATTCATATGTAACTTTACTCCTGAAGTTTACTATGATTTTAAGATAGGTGTACCTTATTTAGCAGATTATAAAGAGAGATTTAATACAGATAAAAAGAAATATGGTGGATCTGGACAGGCTATGAGGGCAACGTTAGTTGCAGAAGATGAAGGATATCACAATATGCCATATTCTATAAAGGTAAAGATTCCGCCTATGGCTGTATCTATTATTGGAATTGAGAAATTTAATAAATTAGCTATTGAGAATAAAACAATTATAGAAAAATAAATAAGGAGTGAACTAAATAATGAAGGTTTTAATTGCTGCATCGGAAGCCCATCCATTTATAAAGACAGGTGGACTTGGAGATGTTATGGGAGCATTACCTCAAGCACTAAAGAATCTAGGTATTGATGTTAGAGTAGTAATTCCTAACTATAGGGATATAAAGAAAGAAATAAAAGAAGAGTTAAAGTTTATAAAGGAATTTATAGTAAGGGTAAGCTGGAGAAATCAATATTGTGGAATATTAGAATATGAATATAAAGGGGTAAAATATTATCTTTTAGATAACGAGTATTACTTTAAAAGATCAGGATTATATGGATATTATGATGATGGAGAAAAGTTTGCATTCTTTGATAGAGCTGTCCTTGAATTCTTAAAAGAAATGGATTGGAAGCCTGATATAATACATTGCAATGATTGGCAGACAGGAATGATTCCAGTACTTCATAAAGTAGAGTATAAGAATAATGAGTTCTTTAAAAATATTAAAACTATAACCTCTATACACAATTTGTTTTTCCAAGGTACATTTTCACCGGAAATACTCCCAGAGCTTTTTGGATATGACTATCAGTTATTTGAAAATGGTAGTTTAGAGTTATATGGAGGGGTAAGCTTTTTAAAGGGAGCTATAAATTATTCAGATAAAATTACAACAGTTAGTAGAACTTATGCAGAAGAGATAAAAACTTCTGAATTTGGTGAAACATTAGATGGATTATTAAGATATCGAGGAAAAGCACTTAAAGGTATAGTGAATGGAATTGATTATGATGAATATAATCCAGATACTGACGAGTATATATTCAAGAACTATTCTAGTAATACATTAGGTTACAAGAAAGATAATAAAGAAGCCATTCAAAAGGAACTTGGACTTAAAGTCGATAGAAATATACCTATGATTGGAATGGTATCTAGGTTAACACATCAAAAGGGATGTGATCTAATAATAAATATGATAGAAGGTATATTAGATCAAGACATTCAAATTGTTATATTAGGAACAGGAGATTATATGTATGAACATAGATTTAAGGATCTTCAAAACAAATATCCAGATAAAATGTCTGCAAATATAATGTTTGATAATGGATTAGCACATAGGATATATGCAGGATCAGACATGTTTTTAATGCCATCATTATTTGAGCCTTGTGGACTTGGACAATTAATAGCTTTAAGATATGGATCTGTTCCTATAGTTAGAGAAACTGGTGGCCTTAAGGATACAGTTACTTTTTATGATGAGACTACTGGCGTTGGGACAGGCTTTGGATTTAAAAATTATGATTACAATGAGCTTAAAGGAACAATTGAATATGCATTAAGGGTATATAAAAATGATAAAAATTGGCAAAAATTAATACTACAGTCTATGAATTCTGATAATAGTTGGAATAAATCCGCTATAGAATATAAGGAAATGTATGAAGAACTAATAGGCTGATACTCAAATTTTGAGATATCAGGAGGAATTAATTAATGCCAATAACCACAGAAATATTTAAAAAAGATTTTGAAGAAAAATTTTCAAAGATGTATGCTAAGGAACTTAATGAAGGTAGTGATTTAGAAAGATATCAAGCATTAGGAACTTTAGTTAGAGATTATGCTACAAAGGATTGGATTGAAACTAACAATAAATATAAATCTTTAGAAAATAAAGAAGTATATTATTTTTCTATGGAATTCTTACTTGGAAGATTACTAGGAGACTCTTTACTAAATTTAGGTATAAGAGATATTTGTAAAGAAGGTTTACGAGAATTAGATATAGATTTAGAGATTCTTGAAGAAATAGAGCAAGATCAAGGGCTTGGAAATGGTGGACTTGGAAGACTTGCAGCATGCTTCCTAGATTCTATGGCATCTTTAGGTATTCCTGGACATGGATGTGGAATACGTTATAAGTATGGATTCTTTGATCAAAAGATTATAGAAGGTAGTCAAGTTGAAGTAGCAGATAAGTGGCTACAATCTAAAAATGTTTGGGAAATAAGAAAAGAAGATAAGTGTGAGATTGTTAAATTTGGAGGAATAGTTACAGCAAGAAATATAGATGGTAGATTGAAATTCTATCATGATGGATATGAAGTAGTTAAGGCTGTACCATATGATACTCCAGTAATAGGATACGAAAATAATGTAGTTAATACTTTAAGACTTTGGAGTGCAGAATCTATTGAGGATAACTTCGATTTTTCATCTTTTAATAGAGGAGAGTATGACAGAGAAATAAATAATAAAAGTTATGTGGAGTCAATATCTTATATACTTTATCCAGAAGATTCATTTTATGAAGGTAAATTACTTAGATTAAAACAGCAATATTTTTTTGTATCAGCTGGACTTCAAAGTATCATAAGAAATTATAAAAAAAATGGAGGAAGTATTAAAAAACTGCATGAAAAAATATCTATTCACATAAATGATACTCATCCAACACTTGCTATACCAGAACTTATGAGAATATTAATTGATGAGGAAGAATTAGAATGGGATGAAGCTTGGAATATAACTAAAAATACTGTTTCATACACTAATCATACGATACTTGCAGAAGCGTTAGAGAAGTGGCCAGTGAATATGGTTCAAGAATTACTTCCAAGAATTTATATGATAATAGAAGAAATAAACAAGAGGTATTGTAGTATGCTTTGGGATAAGTATCCTGGAGAATGGCATAAAATTTCTAGTATGGCCATTATATCTGATAACTATGTGAAGATGGCAAATCTAGCTATAGTAGGAAGCCATAGCGTAAATGGAGTTGCGAAACTTCATACAGAGATTTTGAAAAATAAGGAAATGGCAGATTTTTATGAATTCTATCCTAATAAATTTAATAATAAAACAAATGGTATAACTCATAGAAGATGGCTTATAAGAAGTAATCCAGACTTAACAGCATTATTAAAAGATACAATAGGTGATGAGTTCATCAAAAATCCAATGAAATTAGTAAATTTTAAAGAACATTTGAAAAATAAAAATGTAATAGAGTCACTTTATAAAATAAAATATAAAAATAAAGAAAAACTAGCAAAAGAAATTTATAAAGAAAAAGGAATAGTGGTAGATCCAAATTCTATTTTTGATGTACATGTAAAAAGAATACATGCATACAAAAGACAAACATTAAATTGTTTAAGAATAATGGATTTATATAATAGGTTATTAGAAAATCCAAATTTAGATATGGTTCCAAGAACATTTATATTTGGTGGTAAAGCTGCACCTGGATATCATCTAGCAAAAAATACAATTCAATTAATAAATGCTATTGCAGATAAAGTTAATAATGATCCAATTGTTAAAGATAAAATAAAGGTAATTATGATGGATAATTACAGAGTATCATTAGCAGAGAAAATAATAAGAGCAGCTGATGTAAGTGAGCAGATATCAACTACTACCAAAGAAGCTTCAGGTACATCTAATATGAAATTCATGATGAATGGCGCTATAACAGTAGCTACTTTAGATGGAGCTAATATAGAAATAAGAGATGAGGTCACGGATGATAATATAATAATTTTTGGTTTAACTTCAGATGAAGTTCTAAATTATTATAAAACATGTGATTACTCTTCTTTCGATATATATAACAATGATAGTCGCATAAAAAAAGTATTAGATAATCTAATAGATGGAAAATACTCAGAAGACAGGAATAAATTTAGAGATATTTATGATAGCTTATTAATTTATAATGATGAATTCTTCGTACTGAGAGATTTTAATGATTATATAAAGGCTCAAGAAAGAGTAGATAAGTTATATAGAGATAAAGAAAAATGGCAAAGAATATGTGGTATTAATATAGCCCACTCAGGTATATTTTCATCAGATAGAACAATAAGAGAATATTCTAAAGAAATTTGGAATACAAAAGCTTTGTATAAAAGCGAATAATTAGGGGGCTTTTATGATAGAGAGTAGTATTTTTCATAATTCTCATGATTTAAGTTATAGAAAACCATTTGGAGCAGTTGATATTGGGAAATATGTATCTATATCAATAGATGTAGATATAGATGCAGAGGTATATCTAAATTTAATTAAATTTGATTTATCTAAATATAGAAAGTTGATGATAAAAGAAGATGATAAATCTAATAGATTTAATATAGAGATAAATACGGATAATCTATGTGGGGTAAATAATTATTATTTTGAAATTATTTATAATAATGAAATTATATATTATGGAAATAATGAAGATGAATTAGGGGGAATTGGTAAGCAATATGTGGGCAATCCTAAAACTTATCAATTAACTGTATATAAGGAGAGGAAAGTTCCAAGCTGGTATAAAGAAGGTATTATATATCAAATATTTGTAGATAGATTTTGCAATGGTAATGATGATGGGAAAATAAATAATCCTAAAAGAAATAGTTTTATATATGGAAATTGGGATGATGATCCTATGTATATTAAAGATGAACATGGAAATGTAGTAAGATGGGATTTTTATGGAGGAAATTTAAGGGGTATTATAAAAAAGTTATCCTATATTAAATCCTTGGGAGCGTCAATTATATATATGAATCCAATATTTGAAGCTATAAGTTGTCATAAATATGATACAGGAGATTATGAAAAAATAGATGAAATGTTTGGAACTGAAGAAGATTTTAAGGCATTATGCTATGAAGCAAAAAAGCTAGATATGAAAATTATATTAGATGGAGTATTTAGCCATACTGGATCAGATAGTAAGTATTTTAATAAGTATGGTAATTATGATACCTTAGGTGCTTATCAGTCAAAGGAATCTAGATATTATAATTGGTACAGGTTTAATGAATATCCAGATAAGTATGAATGTTGGTGGGGATTTAATAATCAACCCAATATAGATGAATTAAATGAGGATTATATAAATTATATAGTTAAGGATAATAAATCTATAATATCTAAATGGATGAATTTAGGGACATATGGCTGGAGACTAGATGTAGCAGATGAATTGCCAGATGAATTTATAAAAATTATAAAAGATAAGATGTTAAATGTTAATAATGATAGTGTTTTAATTGGAGAAGTATGGGAAGATGCATCAAATAAAGTTAGTTATTCTAAAAGAAGAGAATATTTCTTTGGAGATGAACTTGACTCAGTTACTAACTATCCACTTAGAGATGTAATAATAAAATGCTTAACAGGTAGTATTAGTACAAAATATTTTGCTAAGAGGATAATGAGCTTATACGAAAATTATCCGATAGAAAACTTTTATAGCAATATTAATTTACTAGGAAATCACGATACCGAAAGAATATTTACAATGCTAGAAGAAGATAAAGAACTTCTTAAATTAGCTATAACAATACAAATGACTATACCAGGTGTACCTTTAATATATTATGGCGATGAGGTAGGTCTTACAGGAGGAAAAGATCCTTATAACAGAAAGACATATCCTTGGGAAAGTCCCAATACAGAAATATTAGATATATATAAACGCTTAATAGGTATAAGAAATAATGAAGAGGTCTTAAAAAAAGGGGATTTTAAATTTATAGATAATACAGAAGGATTGATTATATATAAACGTATGTATATGAGAGAGATGATTACCATAATAATAAATCCTTATAATAAAAAAATAGATTATAAATTAATTGGTATAGAAAAATTAGCTTATGATCTTATAGACAATAATAAATGTGAACATAACAATAATAAGTATATAAATATAGAGTTAAATAAAAGAGAGTTTAAGATAATAAAAAGTATAATTTAATTATTGCGGCACTAGGAAGAAGATAACCTAGTGCCAATAAATAAAGCATGATAAAGTTTATCTTTAAGGTATAGAAGTGAAAAGGGAAGGGGAATACATTATATGGGTAATAAAGAAATCGTAGCAATGATTTTAGCAGGTGGACAAGGTTCTAGATTAGGGGTGTTAACTAAGAATCTAGCAAAGCCTGCAGTACCGTTTGGGGGAAAATATAGAATAATTGATTTTCCATTAAGTAATTGTGCAAATTCAGGAATTTATACAGTAGGAGTATTAACACAATATAAGCCATTAGAGCTTAACTCACATATAGGAATTGGAGATGCTTGGGATTTAGATAGAAGAGATGGGGGAGTTGCAATACTACCACCATATCAAGAAGAAAAGGGTGGAGATTGGTATAAAGGAACAGCTAACGCTATATATCAAAATATTGAATATGTAGATAGATATGATCCTGAATATGTACTTATATTGTCAGGAGACCATATTTACAAAATGGATTATGATGAAATGTTAGACTTCCATAAAGAAAAGAATGCTGATGTAACAATAGCAGTTATAGACGTTACGATGGAAGAGGCTACTAGGTTTGGAATAATGAACACGAGGGAAGATCAAACAATATATGAATTTGAGGAAAAGCCAGAACATCCAAAGAGCACTAACGCATCAATGGGAGTATATATCTTTAATTGGAAAACACTTAAAAAGTATTTAAGTGAAGATGAGTTAGATGAAACATCAAGTAATGACTTTGGAAAAAATATAATACCTAAAATGCTTAATGAGAATAGAAGAATGGTAGCTTATCCATTTAAGGGGTACTGGAAAGATGTAGGAACAATAGATAGCTTATGGGAAGCTAATATGGACCTATTAAGGAAGGATGACGAATTAAGTTTAAATGATAGGGATTGGAAAATATATTCAAAGAATCCAGTTAGGCCAGCACAATATATTGGAGAAGATGCTAAAGTTAAGAATTCTTTAATTACAGAAGGATGCTTAATAAATGGTAATATAGAGAATTCTATAGTATCACAAGGGGTATATGTAGGGAAAAATACTGTTATTAAAGATTCAGTTATAATGCCAAATGCACGTATAGAAGATAATGTAGTTATAGAAAAAGCTATAGTTGGTGCTGATGCTGTTATAGGAAGAGAATGTAGAGTTGGTAATGGAGATAACATTGCAGTAGTTGCTGCAAATGAAAATTTAGAAACTGAGGTAGTATCTAAGGATATGGGATTAGACATAAGACCAAGAGAAATATTTGTAGAAGAAAAGTGCTGCTAATAATATAGATGTTTAAAAAGATAGCTGTTGATGAGAGGGTGGGTTTTTTGAATAATTGTTTAGGAATTATAAATTTAGATGAAAATGAAAGAAGAATGGGTGAACTAGTCAGACATAGAACATTAGCATCAGTGCCTATTTCAGGAAGATATAGAGTAATAGATTTTGCTATATCAAATATGGCCAATTCAGGAATTGAAGGTATAGGCATATTTACAAAGAATAAATCAAGGTCCTTAATAAATCATTTAACAAATGGTAGGCCATGGGACCTTCATAGAAAAAAAGATGGACTTAGAGTATTTAATTTTGGAAACTATGAACCAGAATATGATGATGTACACAACTTTGCTGATAATATAGAATTTATAAAAAATAGTAGAAGAGAGTATATATTGTTAGCACCATCATATATGGTATGTAATATAGATTATAATGACCTTATAAAAAATCATATAAAAAATAACAATGATATAACAGTTGTATATAAGTCTGTAGATAATGCTGATAAAAATTTTATTGATTGTGAAGCATTAAATATAAATGAAGTAGATAGAGTAATAAGTATTGGCGAAAATATAGGAAGAGAAAAAGAGGCTAATATTAATATGGAAATGTATATAATGAAAACTGACCTTTTCATTAATATAGTTTATGATTGTATAAAAAGTGGAGTATATAGAAAGATACGAGAATATATAAGTAGAAATTTAAATGATCTTAAAGTTGGTGCTTTTGAGTTCAAAGGATATTTAGCTTGTATAAACTCTATTAAATCTTATTTTGATGCAAATATGGACCTTTTAAATCAAGATATAAATAAAGAATTATTTTATGATAAGAATCCTATATACACAAAATCACAAGATGAGGCTCCAACACAATATACTGAAATAAGTAATGTAGTTAATTCAATTGTTGCTAATGGATCTTATATTGAAGGAACAGTTAAGAATTGTATTATAGGAAGAAGAGTTCGAGTAGGAAAAGGAACAGTTCTTGAAAATTGCATTATAATGCAAAATAGTGTAATAGAAGAGAATGTTGAAATGACTAAGGTTATTGCAGATAAGGGAACTATAGTAAATGAAAATCAGAATATAAATGGAACAGAAAATTATCCAGTTACGATTCAAAAGAGAAAAGCTATTTAGTATATAAGAAGAGGTGATGAATTATCACCTCTTTTTAATATATACAAAAGTATATTTATTAAACTTTACCTAGCGTATCAATAGTAGTATTATAAAGATAAATGAAGAAATATAGAGTATTATAATAATAAATTATATAAATAGGAATATATAATGGTTGTATAGTAAAGATATATGGTATCATTAGTTTCGTTGCTCAAGCGAAAGCAAAGTAAACATGGCAAATAAGACATTAGGAAATGTCGAAAAATGTTGACAAGTAATCGTTTAAGTGATATACTAATTAAGTCGCTAAGGGGAGTAGGAAACACCTTGAAACTCAGAAAAAACTTCTGAAAAAAGATGTTGACATAAAACTTCTTAAGTGATAAGATAATCAAGTCGCTTCAAGGCGATGAGATAAAATGGTCTTTGAAAATTGAACAGAATATATAAAACATTTAAACAACCAGCAATTCTTTTTATTAAAGTAAGTTTTATGAGTGAAAAGATTAAACTTTTTATTGAGAGTTTGATCCTGGCTCAGGACGAACGCTGGCGGCGTGCCTAACACATGCAAGTCGAGCGATGAAGTTTCCTTCGGGAAACGGATT
>NZ_JAIKTU010000028.1:0-10259 GCF_019753795.1 Clostridium sardiniense
TTTTGTTATTGAATTTGGCTGCGAACCTAATTCTATTTTAACAAATGGAGGTTTTTTTACATAATACACCGCTAAAGCTTATCTGAACACACTTGCATAGCAAGTGGTTTTTTAAATACAATAAAAATAGAGAAAAAAGAATTTAGTTTTCTTTTTTCTCTATCATAATATGTATATTTACTTAAACTTTATTTCTCCATCAATTATACTTTCTATTATTGCTAATGATTCAACTTTTGCTCCTAAAGATTCTAATACACTTCTACCTTCTTGGAATCCTTTTTCTATAACTATTCCTATTCCCACTAAATTTGCCCCTGCTTGATTAACTAATTCTATTAATCCCTTTGAAGCACATCCCTTAGCTAAGAAATCGTCTATTACTAATATATTTTCGCCTTTATTTAAAAATCTCTTTCCAACTCTGACACTATATTCTTTATTCTTAGTGAATGAGTGAACTTTAACCTCATATAACTCTTTATCTAAATTAAGACTTTCTGTTTTCTTTGCAAAAACAACCGGAACATAATCAAAGTATTGAGCAACTATAGCTGCTATACCTATTCCTGATGCTTCTATAGTTAATATCTTATCTATTTTTTCATCTTCGAATCTTCTTTTAAATTCCTTTCCTATTTCATTTAAAAGCTTAATATCCATTTGGTGATTTAAAAAGCTATCTACTTTTAGTATATTTCCTTCTCTTACTCTTCCATCTTGTCTTATCTTATCTTTTAATAATTCCATCTTAATGTTCCTCTCCTTAATATCTTAAATAAATGATCCTAATAACAAAAAAACTAGACCACTTTAGTCTAAATGTTCAAGTTTATATAAATACTAAAACGTGTTAAAGCCCCTATTTTAGTCATTTAACTTTTTATATTATTCCAGTTAGTTTTATATTATTCCATTCTATAAGGGGCAAAAAAGGGGGCAAATTTCTATACCTGTAAAATTTATTTCCCAAATCATTTCCCGTATATAAAAAAGTCCCATCAGTTTCGCATTGTGAAGAGGCTTGACGGGTTCTGTTAAATCTATTATACATATTCTCACTATCTAGTCAACCCAACTCTATTAATTTATTTATAGTTCTTATATTATAGTTATTTATAATATTTTTAGTTGTAAATTACCTGTCTACTTGTCTACCACCCTTTAAACCTACTAATACTAATACTTTGAGGTAGACACTTTGACTTGTCTACCTTCTGTCTACCCTGTCTACCTTTAAATAATAAAAAAGTAGCCTCAATTCAAGACTACCTTTGATTTTATGCTAACATTCTTATTCCTTTACCTTTTCTTATTGCCTCTGCTCCATATCTTAAAGCATCTATTAAATGACAATAATCATCTATAGGCTTATTTATATATTCTCCTGTCTTTTTATCTTTTTGCCATGTGTAATTTTCAAATTCCATTATAGTATTAACACACTTTGGGTGAATATATATCTTATACCCTTGCAGATATTGTATTCCATGTATAATTGAATCCTTGCCCTTCTCTGCTGACTTTATTCTCCTTAGTCCTAACTTTCTTAATTCTGCTATACTCTTAGGCTCTGCACTATCCGCTATAATTCTTTCTTTAGAATATCCTTTGTATGCTATTAAATTATATATATCCTCATTTAACATACCACTCCTATAAAACTCATCATATATCCACATAAGTTTTTTCTTTTCATCTACTAAGAATACTATAAAAGCACTTGGGTCATTTGTATAACCAAAGTCTAAGCCAAAATATGTCTTTCTAGTGAAGTGATTTTTTAAGAATGGATTACCCCTAGGATTTATTAAACTGGTTACATTTAAACCCAAATCCTTAGCGACGATTTCAGCCTCTTCTCTTTTTACTGCCTCTATATCGAACTCTAGTGTCTCCCAATTAGTAAATACTCTCTTATCTAATGAGGCAAACTTTCCATTTGCATATATCTCCCACATAGCAAAATTAGTTTCTTTTAAATTCTCTATACTCTCAATATAATCTTTAGGTAAAAATGTATTATCTTTATACGTAGTCTTTACTATTAAAGCGCCTTTATATTTTTTCTTGAAAAATAATCTATAAACCCAATTGACCTTTGATACTGGATTAAACATTATATGAATTTGTTGATTTTCCTTTTTGCTTCTAAGTCTTAGATTTAACTGTGTAAAATCATTTCCCACAAGCTCTGTTGCCTCTTCAATAATAATATCATCAATCCCTTGTATAGATTTTACTTTCTCTGAATCATCTAACCCTTTGAATATAAATATACTCTTATTTGGTAATTCTATTGTCATATCCGTTTTATTAATATTACATTCATTATATATCCCTAAATCTGATATTAGAGTCTTGAACTCTGCAAATATAGACTCTCTAATTGTTGCTCCTACTTTTCTAACTACTAAACATTTTCTTTTATCATTTATTAACTTATATAACATTTTCTGAACTATAAATTTACTTTTTCCGCTACCAGCTCCACCATAAAATATATTCACTCTAGTCTTATAATCTTTTAAATATGGTCTGTATGCTGGCAATATCATGTTAATATAATCTTTAATAACTATTGCCTTATTCATTAATTATCTCCCCGCCTTCTACTACTCTTATTATCTGTTCTTTTTGTGGTTTTTGCTCTACAGTAAGACCAAAGTTTTTACCTAGTATCTCTGCTGATTTCATTCTTAAATGAAGAGCTGCCTTTTTATCTCTCATAGTCTGTGTAAAGAACTCTCTTATCTCCTGTTCCGTTGCCTCTTCAAACCCTCCAGTACGCTCCAATTCTTCCATGTATTCTTTTACATCTTCTCTGGTTAATAGTTTGCACCCATTACTATTTGCAGTCTTAGGCGTACATTTATAAGCTTTTAAATATGCCTCTGTTGCATTTTCGCTCTTTAAGTATTCCTTACAAAATAACTTTTGTTTATCTGTTAACATTAAATCAATCCTTTCTATATATAAAATAATAGGGTTCCTCATAATGAAGAACCCTTTTAAACATTAAGCCTTTGGTGCTACTTGAGAAAATGCTTTCCCGTCTACAACTTCAAAACCAAATCTCATAGTGCATTTTACAGCTATTAAGTCATGCTCTGCTAAGTTTATATTACCTACAGTAGCCTCTTTTAAAATCTCATATTCTATGCCTTCTCTAGTTCCTATTACTGCCTTTGTAAAATCTCCTAGTATAACCTCTGCCCTAGCCTTATCCCATGCTTTAGATTGAGGAATAAATATAGGCGTTTGATATATTTGTGAACCACTAATACCACCAGGAATTATAACTGCATTTCCATTTCCATCTCTTAATTCCCTAAAAGTCTTTTTCATACCATTGTGAGTAACAACAGCATTTACTGTGTAATCTTCATCTTCAACCTTTCCCATAGCTCCGCTAATATCTATATCAAATTTATCAGTCGCAACTATCTTTTTACTCTCTGAAATTTTTAATAGATTATTTTTAAATGGTGATGAATCTCCAAAGAATACTGCTTTATCTATTGCTCTTGAAAAAGCGTCTGCTATACCTTCTTTTATTTCTTCTAACACATTTAATGTAGAATCGTTCATTTTTTCTTTAGTACATGGGATAATAACTGCTAACTTTTGAGCCTCTAGTTCGGGATAATCAAAAGCCATTATGCTAGTCCCTATCTTCTCTCCTTCACCAGTCCAGTAAGCTGAGCCAGTGTCAGTAAGTACTGGTAGTACCTTCTTTTGTCCTTTCATTGGTAGGTGTCTGCAAACTGTAAATGCAGTTGACTGCTTTACTATTGATTTTATAAGTTCATTTGATACCTCTGTTGGTACTGAACCAACTAAGTTATCCTTCAATAATGTTGTATCTGTATTTGCCATAATTTCTTATTGCTCCTTTTCTATTTATTTATAACATCTGTAAATGTTAATGTCTTTTGGTTTATTCTACGACTTAAATTCTCTGGATCGGCTGGAGTACCTCCACTTAATATTGGTGGCTTTCTATCTAAAGATTCAATCATATCCGCAAAGCTCTTTAATGTTGCATTGTCATAATTCTCGCATTTAGATGAGAATCTTTCTTCATTTAATGAATATCCTCTTTCATCAATAACCTTCCTAAAATTATTTAATGTCTCATTTCTTTCTTTTTCAGTAACCATTTTTTCATATTCTGCCTTGTAATCAATCTCTTGTTGCTCCTGTTCTTGTGAATTATTTTGTTCTTGGTTTTCCATTTTATATCATTCCTTTCTTATATTTTATTTTTTAAATATTCTCTTAAATAATAAACAAATGTGTAATATATATAATTACCCGCACCCTTTTTGCTTACAAAAAAAGTATTGATATTATATCTAACTTCAAAAGTTTTTAATGTTGCTATAAAGCTCTTTGGATTATACTGTGTATTGTAATTATGCAATACAATATCATCATAAGTAGCACCCTCTATCATTAAGTGTAATTTACCTTTCTTTCTTGAAAATTCTTCCTCGATTCTTGCTCTGTCCTTAGTAAAATTACCACTTAATTCTTCTAGTGAACCTTTTCTCTCTATTGAAATTATGCTATCAAAATATAAATCTCTAGGAATGCCAAGCTCTTCATTCTTTGGAATGTAAAAGCTATAGTCTCCGTAATCTAGTTTTTGAATATCATACTCAATCTTTTTCTTATCAAAATATTCTTTTATATGACTATTCTCTTGTTCTCTAGTATCAATTAAAATTACTATGCTTTTTAATAGCTTATCCAACTCTGAATCCTTGTACCTAAATAACTCAACCATTGTCTACTCCCTTCTTAAAATAAATTGAAATATTTATTTAAATAACATAAATTAGTTAACCCTTTCCTAACTCCACGCTCAAAATAATACATTGACTCTAAAGTTTCTTGCAAATATAAAGCATCAATTAAAGCTATTAATTTTTTCTTATCTTTTTCATCTAACTTACTCTCTAATTCTGATTGCAACTTACGAATAGTATTAACACATTTCCTATACTCGCCATCTTCCTCCTCAGTCATATATTCAAAGTCATACTCAAATTCAATGTCTGCCTCTCTGTTTATAATATCCTTTACTATTTCATGTAATTTATCTAAATTCATAATTGTACCTCTCCTATCTATTATTTAATTGAAATTTCCTAAGTTCTTTCCATGTAGGCTCTATGCCTTTTTCTAGACATAGAATAATGTAGTATTCTAAAATTTTTAACTTCATTATTATTTTTCTCCTTTACAAATACACCCAAATGAGATACAATCAAGTTGCTATGTTGGTGGTATCTCATTATGAGTGCTACCTTTTTTATTATTCTTCGTTAATGCAGAATATCAGCCCTTCAAACATTGATATTAATGGACTATCATCACCAAATGATAATATAACGTCATCATTATGATAAAAATTTATTATACCTTCTTCTAAATGATACATAATGAACGCATTGTCATCTATCGCCATTCCAAATTCCATTACCACACCTTGTTTATTCTTGATATTTACATCTGAACAATTTTCTAGCACCTCAACAGCTTTGTAAAATCTTCTTTTATAATTTGTTTTTAACATTTATTTTCCTCCTTTAATCATCAAACGGATTATTATTATCTTCATCTAAGAAAACTACCCCTCTGACTATATATTTTTTCTGATATTTTCCTCCACTAACTCTATCTCTTCTTATATTTTCATATCCCTTAAAATCTCTTAGTTTATTAACTATAAAATTATAGCTTTTAGCTGTTCCCATTATACTTTCTGGAATTATATTAACTAAATCCTCATTATTACATAATTTTATATATGCCTTTTCAACTTCTTCACACTCAAGATGAGAACCTTCTAATGGAGCTATTATCTCTAATGCAAATTTTAATAAAGAATCCATTTCTTTTACATTTTGTTGTGTATCTTCTTTTATACATTTAGGAATTGTCAACTCTTTGCCTAGAATATCAATAGCTCTATATATAAAATATGAAAACACATAACTAAAATTTGGCTTTATCTCTTCTCTGTAAAAATTAGCATTTCTCTTTTCTAAAGGAATTTTATTCATAAATCTTACAAATAGTAACCTTCTATTTACTGCGTCATCAAAACTTGCAAATTTAGGGATAGTATTAGTATCAATTAATAAATCTAATTTCTGTAAGTTTACTTCTGTTAAATTTCCTCTTGTAGGTCTTGCCATTTCAGTTGAGTTTGATAATATAGTCTTGAATTTTGCTTGACTGATTATATAATCTTCTTCTCCCTCGCTAGATATTCCCCATAGCTTATCATTTAGAGATACAAGTAAATCATCTCTTGATTTATCATCATTACCTCTATGGCTTAATGTAAAATATTCATAAGGTACATTAGTTATATTATCTTCAAATAAATCTTTTATGATATTTTTAAATGTACTTTTTCCTGTTGCTCCAGCTCCTATCATAAATATTGCTAGTTGTAGATTTTTTCCTAGCATTTTATAAGCTATTAAATCTAACATAAAATTTAATCTTTCTGCTCCTAGTACATCTTTATACAATTTCAATTTCTCATTCATAAATTTTATAGACTTTTCTTTATCAACTAACTCATATTTTGAAGTATTTAAAATCATATCATTTCTATAAGCTTTTTTTACTTCTCCATTATTTAGGTTGATTATAAATCCATTCTTGGAACAAATTATATTCTCATTTTTATTATGAGTTTTGAGATTAATAACATATCTTTTATCACGCCTTAATTTGTCTAAAGCCTCATTAACCCGATTTTTATTATCCCAACTTCTAATTTTTTTATCTAATTTTAAGTATTCTTCTTTATTCATCTTATTAGCTGAATTTTGAAGTTCTACTTCACATTGATTAATGAAATCATTGTAAATAATTCTTGCCTCTTCTTCTGTATGCTTTATCCATGCTTTGTCATTCCATTTAATAAACTTGTACTCATTAACTGAATTTATAAGTGATTTAAAGTTTCCACCTATATACGACATGAAAGCTTGTTTACTATCTGTATACTTAATTAATGAAACGTTGCCTATTCTATCCCTATTTTGCTTTATCTTATCAATAAAAGCCTTATGATACGGTTCACTCATAGTATTATTAGAATATTCCACGATGTCAGAGTATATCTTATGTTGATTAAGCTCTCTAACAACTTCAAAGTTTAATAATATATCTTCTCCCTCTAAATAATTGATAAGTATATTTGATATAATATCTAACTCATTTGAAGGAAACTCTATTTTATTATCTAGTTTTAATATTGTATATTCTTTTCTAGCTTCTTCATTCTTGAACATATAAGCCAAGGATATAAAACAACTTTCTAATTCTTCTAATTCAAATTTAATTATTTGCATTGCTTATCAGCCCATTCTTGTAATTTATCTTTATTGATGTAATATTTTTTTCCTATCTTAAATGATGGAAATTTTTTATTTTTACATAAGTTATATATCTCGTTTCTTCCTATGCCTAATAAATCTTTAGCTTGCATAGGTGTTAATAATATAGGATTGACTTCGCTAGACATTATCTTCTACCTCCTGTTATTTTTTTCAACCTATTAAGAACAAACAGGTTTGTTTTAATTCACCCGTTTAGGTGTCTTTAAATATATATTATACCCCTTTAGGTGTAATGTCAATATTAATTTCAAAAAAATATATCTAAATGGGTTTATTTTATTTCAAATAGGTGTATAATAATAAGAAATAACACTAGGAGGCTGTAAAAATGGACATAGGTAACAATTTAAAAAAAATCAGAAAAGATAAAAAAATGACGCAAGCTGAATTTGGAAAACTAGTTGGATTGTCTGTAAATACAATTCAAAGATACGAATCGGGAGATAGGGAACCTAGCTTTAAGATAGCTGAAAAAATCGCAAACAGCCTTGAAGTTCCAGTAACCGATTTATTAGGTATAGAAAAAATTGGAACTAGTGATACTTATGTAAATGATGAAGGAAGAGTTGCTCATGTTTTCTCAAAAAAAGCTTTTGATGAAACCGACTTTGGCACAGAGGAAATTTCTAATACAAAATTAATTTCTGCCTATATTGGTAGAAAAGCTAATGAAAAAAATTTAAAATATATCAGCGATTGGAAGCAAATAATCAATGATATTGATAAAATTATAGAGGCTAATTTTGAAAGAGAAAAACTACTTTTAGGTTCTAAAATAGACTAATTTTTCCAATAAATAGATATTTATATGTATTTCAAACCATAGGTAGACAAAAGCTGTCTACCCCCATAGTCTACCTCAACCCTTGATATTACAAGGCTTTAGGGCAAGGTAGACAAAAGACAAGTAATTTGGTTAGTAAAATAAAAAAATAAAGGAGGAATATAATTTATGGCTAAAACCACATATAAGAAAAAGTTAAAAAATGGCAAAGAATATTATTTCTTTAGATTAAGACATAAGAATTTAAAATCGCCAAAAGATTTATATGGAAATACAGTAAAAGAACTTGATAAAAAGATTAAAGATTTAACTTATGAATTAGATCATGGTGTTCAAAGTAATAAAGAGTGTTTCGAGAACTTTTTTGAGAGTTGGTTATTTGAAGTAAATTTCGTAAATAAAAAACCCTCCACCAAAGAAAGGTATGAGGGATTATATAGAAATTATATTAAAGATAGCTCTATTTCAGATATAAATATAAAAGACATAAATCAAACTGATATACAGAAGTATTACAATGCTCTAATAAAGAAAGGTATTTCAGTAAATACCATAAAACAAATAAATAAGATAATAGCTCCTAGTCTTAGATATGCATATAATAATAACTTAACAATTAAAGACTTTACGAGGGCTATAGTTCTACCAACAGAAAAAGAAGAGGATAAATTAAAGCGTACAAATAGAATTAATCCTTTTACATTGGAAGAACAACAATTATTTATTGGAGCTATAAAAGGTCATAAGTTTGAGATGTTATTCATCACTGCTCTTAATACTGGAATGAGAAGAGGTGAGCTACTAGCTTTAACTTGGAATGATGTGGATTTCAATAATAATACAATATCTATAAATAAAACTGCTAATTATACAACTACTGTCAGTAAAAATGGCAGAGGTAATGGGGAAATATTCGTTCAGACCCCTAAAACAGTAAGTAGTATTCGTACCATACCGATACCAGTGTTTTTAAAGGATAAATTAAAACAGTATAAAATATATCAATCAAAGAATAGACTTAGATTAGCCAATATGTATCATAGTAACAGACTTGTATTTTGTAACACATATGGCAAGTATTTAGATGTTGGGAATATTAGAAAAGAATTCATTAAAATATTATCTGATAATAACCTAAAAGCTAGGAAATTCCATGATTTAAGGCATACATTTGCTACTAGATTATTTGAATTAGGCGAGAACCCTAAGAAAGTACAGACTATACTAGGACATAGTAATATATCAACAACTTTAGACACATATACTCATGTACTAGAAAGCTCCAAGGAAAGTATATCAAGTAAATTAGATGATTTATATATATCAATGAGCGTAAAATAACGCTCTTTTTTTATGTTTTAAAAGGGGCAAAAAGCCTTTATTAAAAGCTATAAGGGGCAAAAAGAGGGGCAAATTTCTTTGTGTATTTTCTCTAAACGTTGGTATTACTAACTTTACACATTGTATACCTCTAGACCACTTTAGTCTAGGAACATATAGTTTATATAAAACTTCACTATATATTCGTAGTTAGGATTTGGCTCCTTGTAGAAACGCTCAAGCCATAACTTTAATTGAGCATATACGAATTTAATAAAAATAATTTTTAATATAATATATCATTATACGCTTGTGAGTACAAGCATTTTTATAAATTTTATATATTGTATAGTAATGTAAGGTATAGTCATTATCTTATTTTACATATTATATACAAAAAAAGAGATAGTAATTAAACTATCTCTTTTCGTTACTCACCTGGCAACGTCCTACTCTCCCACACAGTCTCCCGTGCAGTACCATTGGCGCTATAGAGCTTAACTTTCCTGTTCGGAATGGGAAGGAGTGTTTCCTCTATGCCATCATCACCAGATTTCAGATTGTTCTCTGAAAATTGCACATGAATTCTTGTTGATCGTCTTTTTTATTGGTCAAGCCCTCGACCTATTAGTATCAGTCAGCTGAACATATTGCTATGCTTACACCTCTGACCTATCAACCTTGTGTTCTTCAAGGGGTCTTACTAGCTTACGCTATGGGAAATC
>NZ_JAIKTU010000029.1:0-6694 GCF_019753795.1 Clostridium sardiniense
AATCCGTTTCCCGAAGGAAACTTCATCGCTCGACTTGCATGTGTTAGGCACGCCGCCAGCGTTCGTCCTGAGCCAGGATCAAACTCTCAATAAAAAGTTTAATCTTTTCACTCATAAAACTTACTTTTATAAAAAGAATTGCTGGTTGTTTAAATGTTTTATATATTCTGTTCAATTTTCAAAGACCATTTTATCTCGTCGCCCTCAAGCGACTCATTTATCTTATCACTTTCGAAAAACTTTGTCAACATTTTTTTCAATAAGTTTTTACTTAATTTGATTTAAAATGTTGTCTCGCTTCCGTAGAAGCTCTTTCGCATCAGCGACAAGATTTATATTATCATCAACAATTAATATTGTCAACATTTTTTTGCAATTTTATATCAAATCACCCCTTATTTCATATAATAATATAAATTATTACTAAATATAAGGATTTTTAGGTATGTATAACATTATAATGAGCAAAAAAAGTTCAGTAAAGACAACTATAAAACAATTTCTTAATGCAATTTTCTCTAATAATAATTTTAAGCAACTTATATCAAATGATAAATTAAATGAATTACTCGATTTAAAGATAAAATACTTCACTCTTTATAATAAAAAAAGCTCTCTTCCTATTTTAGATTCATATTCTAAAATAAAATATGATTTTATTAAGGAAGTAGACGAGAATTATTCTCTAGTTAAATTTTCTGTATACTCAATATTTGATATTGATGGTAACAGCTTTAATTCTATAACTACATCAACATATATCTCACTACTAAAAAAGATATCAGATAAATGGTTTATAGATTATATATCTGATATAGAATCATTAAAAGATACAGTCAATTATAAAGATCCAAAGACTTTCATTCTTTTTTACAACACTTTATTAGATAATGAAATAGATAAATATAATTCTTTATTATTAAACTTTAATACTCTTAATATAAATATCAAGAGCACAGTTGCAGCCTCATCAGTATTAAAAAAGACCTCTTACTCAAAATCTAAGGCAGTAGAATACGCTGAAAAATATGCTTTAAATTATAACAAAGAGTATATAGATTTTGATAAAAATGGTGGAGATTGTACTAACTTCGTATCCCAAACTATTCATTATGCTGGAATAAAGACCTCTTCAACATGGAAACCATACTCTAATCCTTGGGTTAGAGTAAACGAACTACGTAATTACTTAATTTATAATCACCTTGCATTTGAAACAACAAATATAGATCAAAATTGCGTTGGATCTATAATACAATTCTTTAGCCCAATTAAAAATACTTGGTCCCATTCTGGAATTATAACTTATAATACAGGAAATACATGTCTTTACTGTTATCATTCTTATGATAAATTAAATTATCCTCTTTCTTATGTATATCCTAATATATACCCTAAGATAAGAATAGTAGTTCCATATTAAAAGGCTAACATAGTCGTGTTAGCCTTTTTATGCCTCTATATTATTTTTATTCTCACTCTTATTTTTAATATCTTCTTTTTTATTTCCAAATAATTTATTCTTTAAAACATTAAATAGCATCTTCTTTTTCTTCTCTTCTTCTCGATTATCCTTATCTATCATTAATGCGATATCCATTATAGGCGATATTTGATCTATTGTATCTTTATAACCGATACTAACTCTCTTCTTAGTATTATCTGGAGTAAAATCTAAAACACCAGCCATTAATCCCGCTTCCATTTCACTTGGTCTTATTTCTACTATCTTTGAGTTTGGATAGAGTTCTCTATTAATTTTTACATTGCTAGCTAATGGGACTACTATTATTATATCGCACCCTTCACCATATACAGGTTGTATTGGTATATTATCAGTCATACCTCCATCTAGATAATTTTTACCTTCTATTTCTTCACTTTGATATATCATCGGAAGAGCTGATGTAGCTAAAAGTATTTTTCTTATATCCTCATTGTTATAATCACCAACCTTAAAGTATTTTGCTTCTACCTTTGGTATTTCAGTACATGCCGCATAGCATATCCTATTTACACTTTTTATCTTATTAAAGTCTAAGTATTTATCAATTATTTCTATTAGACCATCTCTAGGTATATCTCCACCATTTATAGCTTTAGGCATATATTTTTTTATTAAATTCAAATTTCTTGATCCAATTGTTACAAGTATACTTCTTTTTAATAAATCCTTATGATCTGTTGGTAGTATTTTCTCAACACTTATATTCATCCATACCTCTTCTGCAATATTTATATCATCTTGATTAAATAACATAGCATTTAAAGCTCCTATTGATGTGCCTGATATAACACTAATATATTTATCTATCTTTAACTCCTTAAGAGCTTTCCATACTCCTATTTGATACGCCCCTCTTGCTCCCCCTCCAGCTAAAACTAATCCTATTTTCATTTTAATCCCCCCTTTAATATTAATAATTTTTACTACATATAATTTCACACTATTATTTTATACTGTATTTTCTTATTGGTTAAAACAAAAGGGCCTTTCTATGTATTTTTAAGAAAAACCCTTACAGTCATATTTAATTATAGACTACTTATTAACTTTTAATGTATCTAGAATAATTAACGCAGTATCTTCTATTGCTCTTTGAGTAACATCTATAGTTTTACAACCAATTCTTCTTATTATCTTATCTGAGAACTCAAATTCTTCTAATATTCTAGCATCCCCTGCATACTCAATGTCAGATGGTATCCTATGAAATTTATCTAATCTTCTTTTTCTTATCTCAATTAATTGAAGTGGATTTATTGTCAGTCCAAATACCTTCTTCTTATCAATTTCATATAATTCTTTAGGCACCCCTACTTCAGGTACTAATGGGATATTTATAGCCTTTATTCCTTTATTAGCTAAGTACATACATAATGGTGTCTTTGAAGTTCTTGAAAGTCCAATTAAAACTACATCAGCATTTTTAAGACCTCTATAATCTTTACTATCATCATATTGCATGGCAAATTCCATAGCTTCTATTCTTTTAAAGTAATCTTCATCAGTCTCCCACATTGCACCTGGATTATTATCTGGCAATCTATTAAGTTTAGAAGATGCTACATTTAGTATTGGACCTAGTACATTTATAACTGATATATTATTTTCTATACCTTTTTGAGTTAAATATTCTCTTACATTAACAGTTATTATTGTAGAAACTATAATCGCTTCCCCTTCACATTCTTTAACTGCACTAATTACATCCTCTATATCTTCCAAAGTTTTTATATACGGAATCCTCTCTACTACAACATCATTTGAAAATTGACTTGCAGCAGCAATAGCGACTTGATTGGCTGTTTCCCCTATAGAATCTGATACGGCAAATATTGTTAACATCTCAATACCCTCATTTCTGTTAAATTTGTAATTTTCAAAATTCTCTTTATATTTATATTATTACATATTTTTTTTATTTTTCTCAATAGTGAATTTTATTATTATATGTTAAACTTAATTTTGTAAGCTGTGATTTACAAATTATTCTTTATATGGAGGGCATAATGAATACTAAAAAATTATTAATTATATGTACATTGCCTGTAATGTGGCTAGTTTATCTATTATTTGAATTATTTACTGGAAGAATAAATGACTTAACTACTATCATAGGAAATATCTTATTGATAATCTTATTTGGAATAGTAGGATATGCTTTTTATAGATTCACATTAAAAAGATCTGATGGTCTTACAAGGAAGTGTATCTTTGAACTATTTTTTATACTTATGTTGCTTGACCAAGGAATCAAAATAATAATTAAACTATTCTTCTTTAATTCTTACTTTGATATTTTCAATGGATTCTTATCCTTTAACCCATTAATTAATACAGATGGGTCATGGTTAAATGCTAGATTTGGTACATCAGTTAGTTTTTCTATGCTGATTATACTTAATATTATAGCTTTAGTAATATTTATAGAATTATACAGATATTATAGAAGCAAAGGTAATAAAGGTATATTTGGAGATCTTGCTATAGTATTTATAACTGCTGGAGCTTTATGTTCTCTAATAGATAAAGTTTTTTATGGTGGTAGCCTAGACTTTATAGGAGTAAGTAATTTATTTGTAGCTGATTTTAAAGATATATATATTAACCTTGGAATATTATTTTTAGTTATATGCCTATACGATAATGGCTTCTTCTCAAATGAAGATGATACAACTTTAAAGGAAGACTTTAAGAGTATAAAGAAATTCTTAATTTTTATCGGTAATGATATAAAATCATTATTTCCAAAAAAGAAATAATCATAGCAATTAACAATAGCAATTCAATTTAAAACTCATATGTATAAATAAAAGCTACATCAAAAATTTGATGTAGCTTAAATATTACCAATAAAATAAAATTACTAATAAAAAAAGCGGTGATTATAAATCACTGCCTAATTTCTATCTTAATAAAAAAAAAGATTATGCTTGCATAATCTTTTTGAATATATAATGCTAAGCAAGTTCCTATTAGAGAATTACTTAAAGTAATTCTTGGTGGCTCGCCCGGGAATCGAACCCGGGACACCATGATTAAAAGTCATGTGCTCTACCGACTGAGCTAGCGAACCATATGGACCTGGCAACGTCCTACTCTCCCACACAGTCTCCCGTGCAGTACCATTGGCGCTATAGAGCTTAACTTTCCTGTTCGGAATGGGAAGGAGTGTTTCCTCTATGCCATCATCACCAGATTGCTTTGCCGTTTCGCCTTAATTAGCGGCTCAACAATTACTTATTATATAGACCTAACAACCTTTTGTCAACAAATTTCTTCATTTTTTTTATATTTTTTTATTTCTAAATATATAAACAACCCTCAAAGCCTTATACTTCAAGGGTTACAGTGTTTTTATTTCTTACTATTTTTTCTTTAATAACCTAGTCTTTTTATATATTCTTTGATAACATTTATTGAACTTTGGAATTTATTTTTTTCTTCATCACTCATGTGTATCTCTACAATTTCTTTGACACCTTCTGAATTTAATATAACTGGTACTCCTGCAAATACATCAGAGACTCCATATTCACCTTCTAAAAGAGTTGAAACTGGTATTACCTTATTCTCATTATATAAAATTGCTTTTATTATTCCTACACTTGCACTAGCAATCGCATAATATGTAGTACCCTTTCTCTTATATACTTCCCATCCAGCTTGTGCAGTGTCTTGAACTAGCTTATCAAGATCTACATTTGGAAATCTATCTTTATTATCTTCTAATACCTTTATAAATGATTTTCCTCCTACAGTTACATGTGACCAAGGTACCATTTGTGAATCTCCATGTTCGCCCATTGAATATCCTTGTACACATCTAGGATCCACATCTAAAAGCTCTCCAATAAAGTTCTTTAATCTTGCAGTATCTACTGATGTCCCTGTACTTAATACATGACTTTTTGGTAATCCAGATAACTTATATACATGATATGCTATAATATCTGCTGGATTTGAAACTATTATAAAATATCCCTTAAATCCTGATTCCATAATAGGATTTACAATTGTCTCAACTATCTTTGCACTTAAGTCCAACGTATCTAATCTTGTTTGTCCAGGCTTTGGTGGTGCTCCTGCTGTTATTACTATAACATCTACATCACCACATTCATCATAAGATGCAGCTCTAACCTTAGTATTTCTATTTAAATACTCTATTGAGTGATTTAAATCCATTGCTTCTCCTACAGCTCTTTCATTGTTTATATCAATCATAAGAACTTCATCGCATACACCTTGTGTAACTAAGCTAAATGCGGTACTAGATCCAACTAGGCCTGTACCAACTATTGCTACTTTAGTATTTTTAATTCCCATATTATCTTCTCCCCATTTCTCTTAAGATTTTATCCATAATGATTTGTTTTACTATATTAATACTATATAGTAAAATTTTTAAAAAATAAACTCTAAAAATAATATATATTATTTTTAGAGTTTATTTTTTTATCGCCGTTAATTATTATCATCATCAAGTCTTTTAGTCTTTATTTCAGCAAAAATATTTCCACCCTTCCCTCCCCTTAGGATAAAATCCCTAGGTATATATCTCTTTAACTCCTCTATTTCATTAATAAGTTTATGAATATCACCTTTCGTAACAGGCTTATTTTCCTCTTTTAATTCATATCCTATCCCCACTTACTTCTACAGTTGCATATTTAACATCTTTTATAGAAGCTATACCCAATTGTCTCAATCGCTTTTCAAGCATATCCACTGATAATCTTATCTTTTTTAGATTTCGAAAGTTAATAATTCCATTCTCTATGACTATTACAGCTTTCTAGTTATATTTTTATATAACAAAAAAGACCTAAATAATTTTAGGTCTTTTAAAATGGTGCGTCATCAGGGATTCGAACCCGGGACACCCTGATTAAGAGTCAGGTGCTCTACCAACTGAGCTAATAACGCATATCTTACCTGGCAACGTCCTACTCTCCCACACAGTCTCCCGTGCAGTACCATTGGCGCTATAGAGCTTAACTTTCCTGTTCGGAATGGGAAGGAGTGTTTCCTCTATGCCATCATCACCAGATTTCAGATTGTTCTCTGAAAATTGCACATGAATTTTTGTTGATCATCTTTTTTATTGGTCAAGCCCTCGACCTATTAGTATCAGTCAGCTGAACATATTGCTATGCTTACACCTCTGACCTATCAACCTTGTGTTCT